>NZ_JBEORS010000011.1:0-187745 GCF_040302405.1 Streptomyces sp. NPDC126503 | reverse complement strand
TTGGACTCGGCCGCCGGGAAGGGTGCGAGCCGTTCGCTGAAGTCGGTGAAGGCCATGGTGGTGTCCAGCCGGACCTCCGGCCGCCGCCGCACCGGTGCCCCGCTCCGGCGCCCTCCGCCCGGCCGCGCCCGCCGGCCGCGGGCCCCGTCGCGCTGCCCCATTACCGCCGTACCGCCCGTCCCCGGCCCGCCGGGGGTAACTCCGTCGTCACCACGACGTTGATGATCATCGCCCCCGCCGTGCTCGCGACCGCGATCCTGCGTCCGCGGTCCCGGTGAGCCCGGCCCCTTTCCCCCGTACCGGAGTTGCCCATGTCCGAATGGCTCGTTCTCACCCTGGCGATGGCCGCGGCCTGCGCCGTCGTCCTCACCATCGTCGTCATCAACAACCGCCGGATCCCGGAGGACGACGACCCCAGCGAGACCCCCGACGTCATCGAGTACATGACGATGATGATCGGCGTGATCTACGCGATCGTCCTCGGTCTCGCCATCGCCGGCGTCTGGGAGGCGCGCAGTGCCGCCCAGGAGACCGTGCGGCAGGAGGCGCAGGCGCTGCACGAGATCTCGGCGCGCGCCGAGGTGTACCCGCAGGCCGTACGGGACCGGATCCGCGCCGATGTCGACGCGTACGTCTCCTTCGTCGTCGACGAGGAGTGGGCGCACATGTCCGACCACGGCGAGCTCAGCGAGGAGGGCACCGCGCTCCTGGAGCGGGTGCGCCGCAGTGTCACCGACTACCGGCCGGCCGACGACTTCGAGGGCCAGGCCTACCAGCCGCTGGTGGACCAGGTGTCGGTGGTCGACGACGCCCGGGGCGCCCGGGGCGACAGTGCCGGGGCGACGATGCCGGGGGTGGTCTGGTTCGGTCTGATCATCGGCGCCTTGGTGACGGTGGGCCTGATCTTCACGTTGCAGATCCGGCGCACCGGACGGGAACTGCTGCTCGCCGGCCTGTTCAGCGCGCTGATCGCCTTCCTGCTGTTCCTCATCTGGGACTTCGACGCGCCGTTCGGCCGGGGGATCTCCGCCACCGCCACGCCGTTCACCGATCTGTTCCCGCAGGTCACACGGTGAACCGGGCCCCCGGCGCGGGGCCGGGCGGGGGACAGGAATGCCCCATTCGCCCGTCTGGGCTCGCGGGTGTGGTAGTGCGCTCCTAGCGTTTCGGGCATCGAGGTGCACGCAGGCCACTCGCGGACATCCCGCCGCGGCTGCCCCTCGGGACCCGGAGGAACCACCATGCGCGCGATACGTGCCGCGTCCACTGCCCTGGTGGGGGCGGCCGCCCTCGCCCTGGCCGCCCCCGCCACCTCCGCCCTCGCGGCGGACGGTGCGCCCGCCCCCCAGCCACGGGCGGCCGGCGCCCGGGCACCGGGCGATGTCATCGTCTCCCCCTCGCTCGTCGCCCCCGGCGGCCGGGTGACCCTGAGCGCCCCCGGCTGCGCCAGTACGGCGACGGCCTCGGCCGCCGTCTTCGACAGCGTCGTCATCGCACCGGGGGCGGCGGTGACCGCCACCGTGGACCGGGACGCCAAGCGCGGCGCGGTCTACACGGTGTCGTTCAACTGCACGGGCGGCGTCCAGGAGACCGTCGCCCTCACCATCAGCGGGACCTCGCCGGCCACTCCCACGGCCGCCTCGACCGTCCTGACGCCGCCGCGCGGTGTCCAGGGCGGCCTGGGCGGTTCCGTGGACGACGGAGTGAGTCCCGCACTGCTCGCGGGCGGCGCCGCCCTGGTGCTCGCCGCCGCCACCGGCACGGTCTACGTCGTCCGCCGCCGCTCGGCCGAGGCCCGGCGGCACTGACCGTGCGATCGCCGGGCGGGGCCGGACGGCAGCCCGCCGCCCCCGGGTCCTGTCACCAGGATCCGGGGGCGGCGGGCACGGCGGGCCGACCGGGAGGTTCGGCCGGTCAGGCTCCCGCGCCGGACATGCGGCGGCGGGCGATGAAGACGCCGCCGCCGAGCGCGGCGGCGGCGACCAGGCTGCCGCCGACGGCCATCTCGGTGGAGCTGGGGGCGAGCGATCCGCCGATGCCGCCCAGGGCGCCCCGGCCCGCGAGGACGCGGAAGGGGTGCGTGACCACGCGGGAGTTGTCGCTGCACTTGACGGCCAGGTTGTAGTTGCCCGGGGTGGCGTTGTTGTAGACGCGGGCGATGGCGCTGGAGAGCCCGTTGGAGTTCACCGACAGGTTGGTCTCCGGGAACGCGTTGGACGTCACCTTGCCGCCGTGGCCGCAGCCCTTGGCGGTGATCGTGATCGTCGAACCCGCGTGGACGTCGTACGGGTTGACTTGGACGTTGCTCGGCCCGTTGGTGGCGGCGGCGAGGGGGGCCGCGAGCCCGACCGCCGCGAACGCGGTGGCGGCCACCGCCAGAGTGCGTGCAGCACGCATGGTTGAACCTCCAGTGGAAGACGCCCCAAAGCGGTGCTCCGGGAGATTCGACGAGTACGCCTTCCATGACGAACCATCACAACTTGGGGCATTTCCTGCACTTCGGCACTCCGCCACCCCAGTGAGGCGACACGCCGGGAAAACGGCCTGCGCGAGGGACGGAACCGCAGGTCACAGCAGGTCGGGCCGATTGTCGGACGAATACTCGGATGGGTCAGCGCCCCGTCACCCGTGGTGCGCACACCCCTGGCCGGAACCGGTGGCCGCCCGGCTCGGCGGCCGGCCGGTCCGGTCCTCGGGCGCGGGGTGCGCGCGCCACCCGTCCGGCGGGCGGGCCCACCCGTTCGCACCGTTCGGAGCGCCGGTTCCCGGTGTCCCCCTTACCGTTCTGACGACGCCACGAAGGGAGAACCATGCCCCCGAAGGACTTCCGCGTCGCCGAGCGCCGGAGACGCCAACCCTGGGGCGTCCTGGCCCTCGCCATGCTGTCCGGGCTCGCGATGATGCGCAACGGGGTGGACGTCGACTCCGGGCCGCCGCAGCCCGCCGCCGCGGCCCGCCCGGTGGCCCCGCCGCAGGCGGAGGGAACGTCCACCCTGCAACCGCTGCCCTTCGCGCCCGCCTCGCGCATCCGGATCCCGGCGATCCGGGTGGCCGCGCCCATCATGGACGTGGGCCTCGACCCGGACGGCTGGGTGGCCGCCCCGCCGCCGGAGGACGCCAACCTGGCCGGCTGGTACCAGAACGGGATCGCGCCCGGTCAGCGCGGCACTGCGGTCGTCGTCGGCCATGTCGACAACGCCCGGGGCCCGGCGGTCTTCTACGGTCTGGGGTCCCTGGAGAAGGGGCAGCGCATCGAGGTCGACCGCTACGACGGGCGGGTGGCCGTCTTCGAGATCTACGGGGTCGAGGTCTACAGCAAGGACGACTTCCCGGGGGTGCAGGTCTACGCGGACACCGGACAGCCCGAGCTGCGGGTGATCACCTGCGGCGGCGGCTACACCCGTGCCCACGGGTACGACGGGAACGTCGTCGTGTACGCCCGGATGGTCGACTCCCGCTGAGCCGCGCGTACGACAGGGCCCCGGTGCCGTCGTGGCGCCGGGGCCCTGTCGCGTACCGGTGCGGTCTCAGCGCCGCGGCAGGGTGATGCCGTATCCCGCGTCGAGGAGCGCCGGGAGGTAGCGGCGGAGCGCGGAGACGCTCTGGGAACGGTCGCCTCCCGCGTCGTGGGAGAGGACGACGACGCCGGGGGCGGCGCCGTCGAGGACCCGGCGGACGATGGTGCCGGTGCCCGGTTCCTTCCAGTCCAGGGTGTCGAGGGTCCAGGCGAGCGGTTCCATGCCGAGCTCGGCGCCGATCTCGAAGGAGTGGCGGTTCCAGGCGCCGTACGGGGCGCGGTACCAGAGCGGGGCGGTGCCCAGGACCTGTTCGACGAGGTCGCTGGTGGAGCCGAGTTCCGCGCGGATGCGGGAGGGGCGCAGCTTGGGGACGAGGGGGTGGGACCAGGAGTGGTTGCCGACGACGTGCCCGTCCTCGGCGATCCGGCGCAGCAGGTCCGGGTGCGCGGCGGCCATCTCCCCGCAGACGAAGAACATGGCGCGGCAGTCGTGGCGGCGCAGGGTGGCGAGGATGGCGGGGGTGTGACGGGGGTCGGGTCCGTCGTCGAAGGTCAGCACCATGGAGCGGCCCACCCCCTCCAGGCTGAGGAAGGGGCGCCGCCGCACGGGCGGGACGGCCCGGTGGAAGGCCGGCGGCGCGTAGGCGGTCATGGGCTGGAGCCGGTACGCGGAGGCGAGCGGCCGCGCGGCCCCGGCGCGGGGCCCGGCGGCCGGGCCCGCCGCTCCCCCGCCTCCGCCGGGTGCTCCGGTGGGGGCGGGGGCCGTGGCGGGGCCGCGGCCGGAGGGGGCGGGGGCGAAGCGGTCCGCGGTGAGGACGCCGACCGTGGCGGTGGCCCCGAGGGCGGCGGCGAGGCGCAGCACCGCCCGGCGCCCTGTGGGCATCTGATCCTTTTTCATGACCAATGGTTCGTACGGGCGAGGGACGGGGCGGCCGAGCGACACCGGCCCCCGCTCCGAATGCACCCGCCCGGCCGACACCCGGGCGGTGGTGGGCGGACCGCTCGCCCACGGGCGGGGTCACCTGCCCATGACCAGGCCGTCCTGGCCGGCCCCACGGGCGAGGACCACCTGGCGGATGATGTCCCGGATGCCGGCGTGCCGGGGGTCGCTTCCGTCGGAGGCGCCGAGGTTGACGACCCGGCCGCGGCCGGTGTCGTACCACTGCGGCACGAACTCCGCCTTGGTGACCTCCCAGCGTCCGCCCGGCCGGGCGGGCGGGGCGAAGGTGAACCGGCCGAGGGTGCCCTGGTTGCCGCGCGGGTCGTAGGCGCCCACGTGGTTGATCATGTCGCCGGCGATCTGGTCGCCCATGCCGTAGACGACCCAGGTGCCGTTGACCTTCTCGTACGCCTGCGGCACATGGGCGTGCGTGCCGATGATCAGGTCGATGTCGGGGCGTGCGCCGGTCCGCGAGGCGGTGAGGGTGCGGGCGAGGGAGAGCTGGCGCTCGTCCGGCTCGGTCTGCCACTCGGTGCCCCAGTGGAGGCTGACCACGACCACGTCGGCGCCGGCCGCGCGGGCGGCGCGGGCGTCCGCGATCACCTTCGCCTCGTCGATCAGATTGACCGCCCAGGGCTGTCCTTCGGGCAGCGGGCGGCCGTTGGTGTCGTAGGTGTAGGCGAGCTGCGCCACCGTGGCGCCGCCCGCCGTGAGCAGCGTCGGCCGGGCGGCCTCCTCCGCGGTCCGGGCGGAGCCCGCGTGGCGCACCCCGGCGCGGTCGAGGGCGTCGAGGGTGCGGCGCAGCCCGGCGGCGCCGTCGTCGAGGGTGTGGTTGGAGGCGGTGGAGCAGGAGTCGTAGCCGGTGGTCCGGAGGGCGGCGGCGATCTCCGGCGGCGACTTGAAGGACGGGTAGCCGGTGTAGGGGCCGCCGGGCTCGCCGTAGACGGTCTCCATGTGACAGATGGCCAGGTCGGCCGCGGAGACGACGGGCCGCACCCCGGAGAACATGGGCGTGAAGTCGTAGCCGTCGCCGCCCGCGTCCTGGGCGGCGCGGCGGATGATCGAGTCGTGCGGGAGGACGTCGCCGGAGGCGATGAGGGTGAAGCCCGCGGGTGCGGAGGCTCCGCCGGGGGCGGCGGAGGGCGCGGGCCCGGCGGAACGGCCGCTCGGGGCGCCTTCCGGGGTGGGGGCCGCGCCGTTCACGGCCCCCCCTCCCCCGCAGCCGGTCGCCGCCGCGGCGAGGAGGACGGCGGCGAGGGCCACCGCCCTGGGTCTGGTGCGTGAGGTCATCTGGGGCTCCGCCCGATTCCGAGGATGAACATCTGTTCTGATGAATTGATCTCTCGGGAAAGCCCCAGTCAAGGGTCAAAGCCGCATAAAGTCATTAAACCCGCTAAAACGGACGTATCGTCGCCGTTCGTCCCTTCGCCGTACCACTCGCCGCTCGGTGCGACCGTTCGTCGCACATCCGTGTCCGTCCTCTGTCCCTCGCCGCCGGAATGCGTTCGGATACGGCCCGGAACGACGACGCACCGGGGAAAGGCGGGCAGCATGACGACGGCGACGAGAGCGACCACGGACGAGCGGACCCTGGAGGAACTGCAGCGGGACCACGGTCCGGCGCTGCTCTCCTTCCTGCTCGGCCTGACCTACGGCGACCGTCAGCGGGCCGAGGACCTCGTCCAGGAGACGCTGGTCAGGGCCTGGCTGCACCCGGAGGCCTTCGACGGGCCGTACGCCTCGATCCGGCCCTGGCTGTTCACCGTGGCGCGCCGGCTCGCCATCGACGCCCGCCGCTCGCGCCTCGCCCGTCCGGCCGAGATCGGCGACGGCGTCCTCGCCGTGACGCCCGATCCCGCCGACCCCACCGCGTCGGCCGAGGCGGCGCTCGACGTGCGGGCCGCCGTACGGGAACTGAGCCCCGAACACCGCGCGGTCCTGGTGCGGCTCTACTTCCGCGGGCTGACCGTCAACGAGGCCGCCGTCGACCTCGGCATCCCCGCCGGGACCGTCAAATCGCGCTCCCACTACGCGCTGCGCCAGCTGGGCCGTTCCCTGCCCGGCTACCGGCCGCGCCGCGCGGGCGTTGCCCGGGCGCGCGCCGGAGCCCCACAATGACGCCGTGACGCTGACACTCGCCGCCGCGGACAAGATCCTCGCCGACAACTTCGCCCCCTGGGTGCTCGACCTGGGGCTCTCGGTCGCCTCCGTCGACGGCCACGAGGCCGTCCTCCGCCTGCCGTGGTCCCCACGGCTCGCCCGGGAGGGCGGGGGCCTCTGCGGTCAGGCCCTGATGGCCGCGGCCGACACCGCGACCGTGATCGCGGTGTCGGCGGCCCGCGGCGGTTTCGTCCCCATGACGACCGTGCAGCAGTCGATCACCTTCCAGCGGGCGGTGACCGGCACGGACGTCCTCGTCCGGGCCCGCCTGACCAAAGCGGGCCGCCGGATGGCCTTCGCCGACATCGTCATGACGGCGGAGGGCTCGGACGAAGCCGCCGCCCACGCCACGGCGGTGTACGCGCTCCTCGGCTGAGCCCCTCCCGCCACTCTCCCCTCGCGTCCCAGCGGCCCCCGCATTCCCAACGGCACCGATCCGGCCGGAGAACGTATCCGAAACCACACGGGCGAGTTGAGCAAAGCGGGACCCCCGGACGCCCTTCCCGGAGGAAGCTCTCCCCCGGGACCCCGAGTCCGGGTCCCGCGACGTCCGGGAGAAGGTGGGAGCGTTGCCGCCCGAGAGAACGAACGGCACCGGCGGTACGGGCGGCGGTCTCGCCGTCCCGATGGCCTGGCTGTGCGCGGACTGCCAGGCCGACGAACTGCTGCGCGCCGCCGGCCTCGCCCCGCCCGGCTCCCTGGAGTTCCGGGCGGGGCGCCAGACCCTCGCCCTCACCGTCCACCTCTCGCTCCCGCCGGACGCACCCGGCCCCGGAGCGCGCGGCCGGACCGCCGGACGCGCCGAGGAGTGGCTGCGGCGCACCGCCCACGCCCGCGCCTGGGCGGCCTGGGTGGAGGAGCGGATCGCCGGCCGTCTCGCCGCCGGAGGCGAGGACGACCCCGACCTGGACCTGGCGCGGGGCACCTGGCGGACGCTGACCGGGACCTGGTTGCGCGCCGCCGATCTCGAAGGCCTCGCGACGACCGGCCCGGGCTGCCGCGTGGACGAGTCGGTGCAGGTGTGGCTGCCCGCCTGGGAGCTGGGCCTGCCGCTCGCCCACCTCGCGCTGCGCCTGCGCTGAACGGCACGTGGCCGGAGGGCCTCTCGGGGCCCCGCGAGACCGGCGGACCGGGAAGCCGGGGACGAGCCGCCGCGCGCCGGATCAGGGCGCCGAAGGATGCACCCCGGGGCGGTACTTGGGGATGCGTACCGTCACCTTCATGCCCGCGCCGAGCCCCGTCTCGATGACCAGGCCGTGCTCCTGCCCGTACACCTGGCGCAGCCGCTCGTCGACGTTGGAGAGTCCGATGCCGGAACCGGCCGGGTGCTCCCCCCGCAGCACGGCGCGCAGCAGCCCGGGGTCCATGCCCACGCCGTCGTCCTCGACCGTCACCACCGCCTCGGCGCCCGCGTCCCGGGCGGCGATGGTCACCCGGCAGCCGCGCTCCCGGTCCTGGAGGCCGTGCTTGACCGCGTTCTCCACCAGGGGCTGGAGGCACAGGAACGGCAGGGTCACCGGCAGCACCTCGGGAGCGATCTGGAGGGTCACCTTCAGCCGGTCTCCGAAACGTGCTCCGGCGAGCGCCAGGTACTGCTCGATGGAGCGCAGTTCGTCGGCGAGCTGGGCGAACTCGCCGTGCCGCCGGAAGGAGTAGCGGGTGAAGTCGGCGAACTCCAGGAGGAGTTCGCGGGCGCGCTCCGGGTCGGTGCGGACGAAGGAGGCGATGGCGGCGAGGGAGTTGAAGATGAAGTGCGGCGAGATCTGGGCCCGCAGCGCCCTGATCTCGGCCTCCACGATCCGGGTGCGGGAGCGGTCGAGCTCGGACAGCTCCAGCTGTACGGAGACCCAGCGGGCGACCTCGGTCGCGGCCCGCACCAGGACGGCCGACTCGCGCGAGCCGTAGGCGACGAGCGCGCCGAGGACACCGTCCTCGGCGGTGAGCGGGGCGACGACGGCCCAGCGCAGCGGGCAGGCCGGGTCGGCGCAGTCCGCCCGGGCGGAGCTGCTGCGGCCGGTCTCCAGGGTCTCGGCGACCAGGGCCCGGACGCGTTCCCGGTGGTGGCTCTCTCCCGGGCCGTCCCAGGCGAGGACGGCGCCGCGATCGGTGAGGCAGAGGGCCTCGGTGCCGAGCAGGGAGCGCAGGGTCCGGGCGGCACGGCCCGCGGTCTCGCCGGTGAGGCCGGCGCGCAGGGGCGGGGCGGCGAGGGAGGCGGTGTGGAGGGTGTGGAAGGTGGCCCGTTCCACCGGCGTGCCGAGGTCGAGGTCCGCGGCGGCGTGCCCGCGCCGCGCGGTGAGACGGCCGAGGACGTATCCGGCGGCGACGAGTACGGCGCCGGCGGCGGCCGCGGCGGCCGCGGCGGTGCCGCTCACCGGCGCACCGCCTCGGGGCCGGGCGCGGTGAACTCCTCCGGCAGGTGGAGGCGGGCCAGGAGCGCCGGGGTGCCGGCCGGGACGCGGCGCGGGGTGGCGAGCGAGACGAGGACCATGCCGAGGAAGCCGAGCGGCACGGACCAGACGGCCGGCCAGGCCATGAGGGTGTGCGGCCAGCCGGCGGGGGCGAGCCCGGCCCGGGTCGCCATGACGGCGGCGAGGGCGGACCCTCCGCCGAGGACCAGCCCCGCCATGGCACCCGGCGGGGTGAGGCGGCGCCACCAGATGCCGAGGACGAGGAGCGGGCAGAAGGAGGAGGCGGAGACGGCGAAGGCGAGGCCGACGGCGTCGGCGACCGGCACCTTCGAGGCGACGACCCCCACGCCCAGCGGGACGGCGGTGGCGAGCAGGGTGGCGAGGCGGAAGTGCCGTACGCCCCGGGAGGGCAGCACGTCCTGGGTGAGGACACCGGCGACGGACAGGGTGAGGCCGGAGGCGGTGGAGAGGAAGGCGGCGAAGGCCCCGCCGGCGAGGAGCGCGCCGAGCAGGTCCCCGAGGAGACCGCCGAGGAGCCGGTCGGGCAGGACGAGCACGGCTGCGTCGGCCGAGCCGGTGAGGGCGAGTTCGGGCGCGTACACCCGGCCGAGGGCGCCGTAGAGCGGTGGCAGCAGATAGAAGGCGCCCACGAGCCCGAGGACGACGAGGGTGGTGCGGCGGGCGGCCCGGCCGTGGGGACTGGTGTAGAAGCGGACGGCGACGTGGGGCAGTCCCATGGTGCCGAGGAAGGTGGCGAGGATCAGTCCGTACGTGGCGTACAGCTGATGGCCGTCGCGCCCGCCCGCGAGCGGGTGGGACCAGCCGGGCGAGGCGAGCGGGGCGTCCCGGCCGACCGCGTCCGGAGAAGGACCGGCGGCCCGTTCGGGGACGCGGGTGCCGGGGGCGAGGGCGAGTTCGGTGCCGGCGAGGACGTGGTGGGTGCCGGGAGCGAGCGTGACGGTGCGGTGGTCGTGGCGGACGGAGTCCACGCTGCCGGTCACGGTGACCGTGAGCGGCGCGTCGACGCGGAGCCGTACGGTGTCGGCGAGCCGCACGACCGTGCTCTCGCGCAGCACGGCGGGGGCGTCGAAGCGGGCGCGCGGCGCGCCGTCCCCGTACCAGGCGGCGACGAGGAAGACGGCGGGGACCAGCAGGGCGGTGAGCTTCAGCCAGTACTGGAAGGCCTGGACGAAGGTGATGCTGCGCATGCCGCCCGCGGCGACGGTGCCGGTGACGACGAGCGCGACGATCAGCCCGCCCGCCCAGTCGGGGGCGCCGGTGAGGATCTCCAGGGTGAGGCCGGCGCCCTGGAGCTGCGGCAGCAGGTAGAGCCAGCCGATGCCGACGACGAAGAGGCTGGCGAGGCGGCGGGCGGCCGGTGACTCCAGGCGCGCCTCGGCGAAGTCGGAGAGGGTGTACGCGCCGGACCGCCGGAGCGGGGCGGCGACCAGCACCAGCAGGACGAGGTAGCCGGCGGTGTAGCCGACCGGGTACCAGAGCATGGCGGGGCCCTGCACGAGGACGAGGCCCGCGATGCCGAGGAAGGAGGCGGCGGAGAGGTACTCGCCGCTGATGGCGGCGGCGTTGAGGCCGGGCCGGACGGTGCGGGAGGCGACGTAGAAGTCGGAGGTGGTGCGCGAGATCCGCAGCCCGAGGGCGCCGATGAGGACGGTGGCGAGGACGACGGCGGTCACGGCGACGACCGCGTAGGCGTGGTTCGGGTTCATCCGGGGCGGTTCACCGTTCGACGAGGCCGGTGAAGTCCCGTTCGTTGGCCTCGGCCCGGCGGACGTACCAGTGGGCGACGGCCCACACGACCGGGTACACGCCGACGCCGAGCACACCCCAGACCACGGCCTCGGGCGCGGGCAGCGCGAGCAGCAGCGGCAGGGTGCCGACGAGCAGGGCGAGGGCCCCGAGGGCGGTGAGCGCGGCACGGAGCTGACTGCGCATCAGGGCGCGGACGTAGGTGTGGCCGAGGGTGGTCTGCTCGTCGATCTCGGAGCGGGCCGGCGGGTGGACCGGGCGGCGGGCGGCGGACCGGGGCACGGTTCGGCCGGCGTGCGCGGAGGCGTAGGTGACGGTCTCGCGCCGGGGTCTGCGCGGCGGGTGGTGCTCGGACACGGTCCGCTCCGGCATCTCTCGGCGACTTCCGGCGGGGGACGTCGGGCGGCTCGGCCCTGACGTCGCGTGGAGTCTACGCAGCGTGCCGCGGTGGCGGTAGGTGTACGGGGCACGGCCCGGGGCGGGCCCTCGGGTACGGCGGTACCGCTCAGGCGCCGGCCCGGCGCAGGAGCAGGTCCCGCAGCTGACGGGCGTGGCGGCGGCTGACGGCGAGGTCGGTACCGCCGATCCGTACCGTCGTGGCACCGCCGTCGAGCCGCAGTTCCTCGACGCGGGCGAGGGCGACGAGGTGGCTGCGGTGGATGCGGACGAAGCCGCGGGGCGCCCAGCGCTCCTCCAGGGTGGAGAGCGGGATGCGGACGAGGTGGCTGCCCTGGTCGGTGTGGAGGCGGGCGTAGTCGCCGTGGGCCTCGACGTAGGCGATGTCGTCGACCGCGACGAACCGGGTGACGCCGCCGAGTTCCACCGGGATCTGCTCCGGGGCGGGCGGGGCGGCGGGCGCGCCGGCCGCGTGTACCAGTTCGTGGACGCGGCGGACGGCCTCGGCGAGGCGTTCGCGGCGCACGGGCTTGAGGACGTAGTCGACGGCCTTGAGGTCGAAGGCCTGGAGGGCGAAGCCCTCGTGGGCGGTGACGAAGACGACGAGCGGGGGGCGGGCGAAGCCGGCGAGGAGCCGGGCGACGTCCAGGCCGGTGAGGCCGGGCATGTGGATGTCGAGGAAGACGACGTCGACGGCGTCCTCGCCACCGGGGCCGGCCTCCAGGGCGCGTCCGATCCGGCGGAGCGCCGCGGTGGCGTCGCCCGCGCCCTCCGCGGTGCGGACGCGCGGGTCGGCGCGCAGCAGGTAGAGCAACTCCCCGAGGGCGGGTTCCTCGTCGTCGACGGCCAGTACGCGCAGCATGCGCGGGAGTCTAGGCGAGCGGTTCGGCGCCCTCTTCGAGCGGTACGGGTGCTGTTCGAGCGGCGGGTGGCGCTATTTGAGCAGTTTCGACAAGCGCCGGTCGGCGAGGATCTTTCCGCCGGTCTGGCAGGTGGGGCAGTACTGGAGGGAGGAGTCGCTGAAGGAGACCTCGCGGACGGTGTCGCCGCAGACCGGGCAGGGCTGTCCGGTGCGGCCGTGGACCCGCAGGCCGCTCTTCTTCTCGGCCTTGAGCCTGCCGGCGGCGAGGCCGCGCGAGCGTTCGACGGCCTCGGTGAGGGTGGTGCGCAGGGCGGTGTAGAGGGTGGTCATCTCCTCGGGCGTGAGGTTCTGGGTCGGTTTGAACGGGGAGGTCCGCGCGGCGTGGAGGATCTCGTCGCTGTAGGCGTTGCCGATGCCCGCGATGAGGCTCTGGTCGCGCAGGGCGCCCTTGATCTGGCGGCGTTCGCCGGCGAGGAGCGCGGCGAACTCCTCCGGCCCGAAGTCCTCCGCGAGCGGGTCGGGGCCGAGGCGGGCGACGCCGGGCACCTCGCGGGGGTCGCGCACGAGGTGGACGGCGAGGCGTTTGGTGGTGCCGGCCTCGGTGAGGTCGAAGCCGTCGCCGCCGGCGAGCGCGGTGCGCAGGGCGAGGGGGCCCTTGCCGGGGCGGGGCGGCCCGGAGGGCAGCGGGTCCTGCCAGCGGAGCCATCCCGCCCGGGCCAGATGGATCAGCAGGTGCAGTTCGCCGCCGGGGTCACCGGCGAGGGTGAGGTCGAGGAACTTGCCGTGCCGGCCGACCGCCGTGACCTCGGTGCCCTCGGCCGCGCTCGGGGGCGGGTCGTACGTCTTGAGGACGCTGATCGCGACGGGCAGGACTCGGACGATCTCCTTGCCGACCAGGTGGGTGTCGAGGAAGTCCCGCAGTGCTTCCACCTCGGGGAGTTCGGGCATGGCTCCACCTTGCCGCACCGGGCGCCGGAACGCTTCCCGGCGTTGTCCGGGCGGGCCGTCAGGGCGTGTCGGGGACCGCTTCTCCGGGAGTGCGGGCCGGGGTTCGTTCCGGGGTTCGTTCCGGCGGGTCGAGGAGGTCCAGTTCGGCGGTGAGGGCCGCGGCGAGTGCGTCGGGGTCGGGGACGGCCACGCCGTCGGCGACGAGGCCGACGTGGACGTGGCCGCCGTAGGGGGACATGGCGACGGCGAGGGACTGGCCCCGGGCGAGCGGCGCCATGGGGAAGAGGGCGCGGAGCGGGGCACCGCCCAGGGAGAGCGCGGAGCGGGGCAGCGGGACCTGGGTGACGAGGAGGTCGAAGAGGAGCCGGGCGGCGCCGGAGGCGAGGGGTGCGCCGAAGCGGTGGGCGAGGGGGTGGAGCCGGTCGGCGAGGAGGGCCACGGCACCCGCGCCCCGGTGCGGTCCCGCCGCCTTGTTGCGGTCCATGGCCCGGCGGACGGCGGCCAGCCGGACGGCCGGGTCGGGCTCGGTGACGGGCAGGTCGACGAGGTAGCCGGAGAGGCTGTTGCCGGGACCCGCGGTGACGCCGGGGCGGCGGCGCGAGACGGGGACCAGGGCGCGCGGGTCGGCGCCGGGCAGCGGCAGGCCGCGGCCGTCGATCCAGCGGCGGAGGGCTCCGGCGACGAGGGCGAGCAGGACGTCGTTGGCCGTGCCGCCCGAGGTGCGGCGGATCCGGTGGATCCGGTCCAGGGGCAGGGTGGCGGTGGCGATGCGGCGGGTGCCGCTGGACTCGGCGGCGAGGGCGGCGGTGGCCCGGGCGTCGAGCCGGCCGGCGCGGACGACGGAGGCGCCGACCTCGACCGCCCGGCCGAGGTCGCCGAGCCGGTCGCGGGCCAGGCCGAGGAGACGGCCGGGGCCGGGAAGCCAGGAGCGGTGCGGTACGGGCCGGGGGTGGCCTCCCGGGGCGGCGCGGCGGCCGCCGGCGATCTCGTCGAAGATGCCGGCGCCGATGGCCACGGCCCGCATGCCGTCGGCGAGCGCGTGGTGCAGTTTGACGAGCACGGCGAAGGAGCCGTCGGAGGCGCCGCTGAGCAGGTACATCTCCCAGGGCGGCAGTCCACGGGCGACCGGGCGTTCCATGAGTGTGGCGGCGAGCCGGGTGGCCTCGGCGCGGAAGTCGTCGCCGGGCAGGGCGATCTCGTGGACGTGGCGGCGCACGTCGAAGTCGGGGTCGGGTGCCCAGGCGGCGCCGCCGACGGGGAGGAGGACGTCCTGGACGCGGGTCCGCAGGCGGGGGACGGCGGCGGCGCGGCGGGCGAGGAGGGAGAGGAGGTCCGGGGGCCCGGGGTCGGCGGCGGTCGGCTCGGGCGGGGGCCCGAAGTGGGCGAGGGCGCCGAGGTGGAGCGGGTGGGCGGGGGATTCCAGATGCCAGAAGGCCAGGTCGAGCGGGGCCAGAAGCTCGCTGCTCACAGTGTCCTCACGTCCTGCGCGGAGGGGCGGAAGAACGAAGTCAATCGCGCACTGTCAGTTACGGTCAAGTACGCTCGGTTAACGCTCCGTTCATATCCACTTCCCGCGGCACCTCGATCGGCGTGCGTCATCGGCCCGAGGCCTCCGCCAGGACGAACTCGCACCACACGCATTTGCCGCCGCCCCGGGACTCGACGCCCCACGCGTCGGAGATCTGCTCCACCAGGAACAGCCCCCGGCCGGACACCCCGGCGTCCCCCGCCTCGCGGCGGCGCGGCAGGGCGCTGGAGCGGTCCTCGACCTCGACCCGTATGCGCCGCCCCGAGCCGGAGGGGATGACCCGCAGGGTGACGACGGCACCCCCGTCGGTGTGCATGAGCGCGTTGGTCATCAGCTCGTCGGCGGCGAGTTCGATCTCGAAGGCGCGTTCCCCGCCGCCCCAGGCCCGGACGGCCGCCCGGATCATGTGGCGGGCCGAGCTCAGCGCCTCTGGGTCGCTCTGCGCCACGTGCTGGCGGAACCGGCCGCCCTCCCGCCCCGGCTGCGTGCCGCGCCGGCGCAGCAGCAGGATGGCGACGTCGTCCTCGCCGCCCCGGTCGGCGACCACGTCGCAGAGGTGGTCGGCGAGGAGCTGGAGGTCGGCGGGGCCCCGCCGGACGAGGGAGGAGAGCCACTGGAGGCCCTCGTCCAGGTCGGCGCCCGGTTTCTCCACCAGCCCGTCGGTGTAGAGCATGAGGGTCTGGCCGGCGTCCAGGTCGAGGGTGGTCACGGGGTAGTCGAGACGCCCGAACTCGGCGGAGAGGCCCAGCGGCAGACCGCCCTCCACCGGCAGCCTGCGGCAGCTGCCGTCGGGCTCCCGCAGCAGCGGGTCGACATGGCCGGCCCGGACCACCTGGACGACCCCGGTGCCGAGGTCGGCCTCCGCGTAGGTGCAGGTGGCGAAGCGGTCCGTGTCGAGTTCGTGGAGGAAGACGGAGGCGCGGGCCATCACGGTGGCGGGGGTGTGCCCCTCGGCCGCGTAGGCCCGCAGCACGATCCGCAGCTGCCCCATGACGGCCGCCGCGTGCGTGTCGTGGCCCTGGACGTCGCCGATGACGGCGCCGACCCGCCCGCCGGGGAGCGGGATGACGTCGTACCAGTCGCCGCCGATGTCCCGGCCCAGGCGGGCCGAGCGGTAGCGGACGGCCACCTGCGCGCCGGGCACCTGGGGGATGCGGCGGGGCAGCATCGCCTGCTGGAGCCCCTCCGCCAGGTCGTGCTCCTGCTCGTACAGCATGGCGCGCTGGAGGCTCTGGGCGATGCTGCTGCCGAGGGCGACGAGCAGGGTCCGCTCGTCCTCGCTGAAGCCGGTCCGGTCGCTGTACAGCAGCCCGAGTGCACCGATGGGGCGGGCCTGGGCGACGAGCGGGAGGTAGGCGGCAGAGGTGATGCCGAGGCCGCTGATGTGCGGCCAGAGGACCGGGTACGACTCGGCGAAGTCGCGCGGGGACTCGATGAACCGGGGCCGCAGGGTGCGGATCACCTCGCTCATCGGGTACGGCTCGTCCACCCGGGTGAAGCGGGTGCCCGGCACGAACGCGCCGGCCGGCCCCTCGGCGACGAGGTGGATGCGGCCCGCTTCGAGGAGACCCATGACGAGGCTGGCGGCGCCGAAGTGTTCGAGGGCCTGGGAGTCGTCGAGGAGGTCGATGACGTCCTGCACGGTTCTGGCGTAGGCGAGGGCGGCGGTGGTGCCCTCCACCACCCCGGCGCGTTTGCGGCGCCCTTCGTCGAGCCCGAGCCGCGCGGCTGACTCGGTGAGCTCGTGGGTGGCGTCACGGAGCACGCCGACGATGCGGACCGGCCGTCCGGTGGGGTCGCGCTCCACGACGCCCTGTGTGTGGGTCCACTGGTGGGACCCGTCGCGGCGCCGGATGCGGAAGTACGCGCCGTACTCCTGGCTGCCGTCCTTGAGCGCCTGCGCCACGAGGGTGTCCAGGCGGCGGCCCTCGTCGGGCAGGACGCGGACGCCGAGGCTCTCGGGGCGGTCGTCGTAGTCGGCCCGGTCCATGTCGAAGACCTCGAGGGCCGCGTCGTCCATGACCATGGTGCCGGTGAGCAGGTCCCAGTCGAAACCGCCCATGCGGAAGGCCGAGCCGTAGCGCTCCAGGATGGGGGCCCCGGCCCGGTCCGCCGCCGGTGCGCGGCGGCCGCGCCGGGCCGTCTCCCCGCCCGCTCCGCCCTCGTTCATGGGGCCACGCTAGGCGCGGCGCGGCCGCCGCGCACCACGAAGATCCGTCGCACCACCGTCCCCCCTCACCCCGGGAAGGTCTCGGGCGGAACGTCGCCGGAGGAGTCCGGATACGGGTCGGTGGAGGGCTCCGGGTACGGGTCGGGCATCGGCGGCAGCCCGGGATCGGCGGGATCGGCGGGCGCGACCGGTTCGGCCCAGGGCTCGCCGGGGTCGGCCGGGTCCGGGACGACGGGCATGTCGGGGACCTCGGGGGTCTCGGGCATCGGCGGCACCTCGGGGTCGCCCGGCTGTTCCTCGGGCGCGGGCGTGCTCGGGTCCGGGGAGGTGGGGTCGGCTTCGGGCGGCGACGCCGGGTCGGAGGCGCTCGGATCGGGGGTGGTCGGGGCGGGTCGTGTCCCGTCGGAGGACGGGGAGTCGGGGGTCGGCGTGCCGGTCAGATGGCAGGTGTCGGGATCGCACGCCGGTGGCTTCGCGGGGGCGCGGTCCTCGTCGCCGTCGCTGCCGATCCGCCGTTCGACCCATCCGCCGTCGACGAGGTTCACGATGACCAGGCTGGTGACGACGGTGGTCGTCGGCCGGACCACGACGACCCGCTCGGGGTCGAAGCCGTTCCAGGGGTCGCCCCGGTGGACGCCGCCGGTGCCGGGGGCGGGGCCGCGGAGCGGGTTGCCGCAGGCGCAGCGGACGCGCGGGGCTCCGTACCGGTCGACGAGGACGGCCGTGCCGGCCTGGAGGACCGAGGGGAAGGCGGTGGCCTTTCCGTCGCGGTAGCGGTGGTTGGTGACCCGGGTGTCGACGCGCAGGACGACGGGGGTCAGCCCGCGCAGCCAGCCGCCGACGTGGGCCTCGGGGATGCCGGCGGCCTCGGCGAAGGCGCGGGTCCGGTCCGGGTCGGAGGTGAGGGAGCCGATCTGCCGCTCGACGTCGCAGCTGGCGCGGGAACGGACGCCGCCGTACAGGCCGGGGGTGGAACCGGTGACCTCGCGGGGCCCGCTCGGACCGGAGCTGGGAACGGGCGGAGGGGACGCCTGGGCCGTGTCCGTGCGGGCGGTGGAGGCGGTGAAGGGATCGGGACCGGGAGCGGCGAGGGGCTGGAGGAGGATGTCGTCGGCCGCCGCCGGGGAGGCCGCGCCGGCCGGTTGCCCTCCGCCGCCGGCGCGGTCGGCGGAGCAGCCGGCGAGGAGCAGGGCCGTGGCGGTCGAGACGGCGGCGAGCACGGCGCGGATGGTGGGGCGGCGCCTGCCGTGGGGGCGGGCGGGGGGTGTCGGGGGCGGGGCGGGGGTCGCCCGCGTCGGGGGTGTGGCTGAGGGCACCTGGTTCTCCCGTTGTCTCTCCCCGGCGCGCGTCCGGCGGCCGGCGCCCGGGTCACGGCCGGTCCTTCATGTCTGTCGCAGGGCGCCGCGCCCCGCAAGCGGAGGGCCGCCGACCGGGGCGCTTCGAGGATGACGCCCCCGGTCACCGGGCCGGCCGACGTGCTCCGGCCCGGCTCCCGCCGATTCCGAATCCCGACTCTTGAACACGTTCAAGAAAGGGCCTACGCTCGACCCGTCGGTTGAACGCGTTCAAGTCGAAGGTGGTGGTGTCGCGTGTCCGCGCTGTCGGTCCTCGTGAATCCGGTCGTGGCGCTCGGCATGCTGTGGGTCGTGCCGACCGGCCTCGCCCTCCTCGGCGGCCCCCGCCCACCGGCCCTGGACCGCATCCGGCGGGCCTGGCCGCTGCTCGCCCTGCCGGGCGCGGTCTGCCTGTGGCTCCCGCGCTCGGGGGCGGCGGTCGCCCTCGCCACCGTCTACGCCCTCGCCACCCTGGCCCTGGCGCTGCAGGCACCGGCCCGGCTGCTCCTCACCCGCTCCCTGCGGCCCCGCGAGATCGCCGTCCTCACCGCGCTGGCCTCGCCCTCCGTCGCCGGCACCGCGCTGGTCGCCGAACGGGCGGGGCATCCCCTGTTCGGGTTCAACCTGGACCTCCTGGCGCTGACCGTGCCGCACTTCCACTTCGCGGGGTTCGCCGCCGCTCTGGTCGCCGGGCTCGTCCACCGGACCTCGGACGGTCCCGCCGCCCGCTTCGCCGCGCTGAGCGTGCCCGCCGGAACCCTCCTCGTCCTGCTCGGCTACTTCGTGAACGACGGGACCGAACTGGCCGGCGCCGTCGTCCTGACGGCCGGGATGACCGCGGTCGCCGTGCTCACCCTGCGGGAGCGCCGGGACGTCGCGGCCGATCCCGGGACCCGGGCCCTGCTCGCCGTCTCGGCCCTGGTCCTCGCGGCGACCATGGCGCTCGCGCTCAGCTGGGCGCTGGGCGAGGCGACCGGACTGCCGCACCCGAGCCTGACGTGGATGGCCGCCACCCACGGCCTCGGCAACGCCCTCGGCTTCGCCGTCTGCGCCCTCCTCGCCCGGCGACGCCTCCTCACGGAGCACGGCGCCCGCCCCGGGAGCGGTGAGGACCCGGGACCCGGCCCGGCACCCCTCCCCTCCCCCGCCCCGCACGCCGACCCCTGTCCCGCCCGTGATCCGCACCGTGACCGATCGGAGCTTCCGGCATGACCCGCCTCCTGCACGACCTCGCCCGTCCCACCGGCCCCGCCCGCCGGGCCGAGCCGGCCCTCACCTACCGCGAGGTGGGCGCCACCCGCACGCCGGACGCGCTGCCCCGGGGCTACCACCATCTGCGCCACAGCGCGGTGGTCGGCCACGGGCCCGCCGCCTTCGCGGCCGCCCGGGAAGCCGTCACCACCTGGCGGCTGCACCGGGCCTCCGGCGCGCGGGTCGACGCCGACGCCCGCCGGGCCGCCCCCGGCGCCCGGGTGGTGGTCTCCGCCGGCCTCGGCCGGCTGCGGCTGGGCGTGCCGTGCGCGGTGATCTGGACGGTGTACGAGGAGCGGCGGGCCGGCTTCGCCTACGGCACGCTGACCGGGCATCCGGAGTCCGGTGAGGAGTCCTTCGTGGTGGAGCTCGCCGGGGACGGGACCGTCCGGTTCACGGTCACCGCCTTCAGCCGTCCCGCCGCCTGGTACACGCGCCTCGGCGGGCCACTGGTCCCGCTCGCGCAGCGCGCGTACGCCCGCCGGCTCGGCCGGACGCTCCGCCGTCTCGTCCGGACGTGACACCGGGCCGATACTGGAGGCGATGGAGTGGTTCACCGCACCCGAGTACGGGCTGAGCCGGATCGTCTTCCAGCGGGGCCTGGCCGTCCTGTACTGCGTGGCGTTCCTGTCGGCCGCCCTGCAGTTCCGCGCGCTCATCGGCGAGCGCGGGATGCTGCCCGTACCGGAGTACCTGCGCCGGACGGACCCGCGCCGGACGCCCTCGCTGTTCCACTGGCGCTACTCCGACCGGCTGTTCGCGGCCGTGGCGTGGTCGGGTGCCGTGCTGGCGCTCGCGATGGCGGCCGGCGCCGGGGACGCCGTACCGCTGCCGGTCTCGATGCTGCTGTGGCTGCTGCTGTGGGGCGCGTACCTGTCGATCGTGAACGTGGGACAGACCTGGTACGCCTTCGGCTGGGAGTCGCTGCTCCTGGAGACCGGGTTCCTCGCGGTCCTCCTCGGCAACGACGAGACCGGGCCGCCCGTCCTCGTGCTGCTCCTGCTGCGCTGGCTGCTGTTCCGGGTGGAGTTCGGCGCCGGGCTGATCAAGCTCCGGGGGGACCGGTGCTGGCGGGATCTGACCTGTCTGCACCACCACCACGAGACACAGCCGATGCCCGGCCCGCTGAGCTGGTTCTTCCACCACCTGCCGGGGCCCCTGCACAAGGTGGAGGTGGCCGCCAACCACGTGGTGCAGCTCGGCGTGCCGTTCCTCCTCTTCGCCCCGCAGCCGGTGGCCACGGTGGCGGCCTGCCTGATGATCGCGACCCAGCTGTGGCTGGTGCTCTCCGGCAACTTCGCGTGGCTGAACTGGCTCACCATCGTGATCGCCGTCTCGGCGGTGGACGCCTCTCCGCTCACCGGGGACCGTCCGGGGTCCGATCCCCCCGTCTGGTACGTGGGGCTGGTCCTCGCCGTGACCGTGCTGGTCCTGGTTCGCAGCTACCGCCCGGTGCGCAACCTGCTCTCGCGCCGGCAGGTGATGAACCGCTCCTACGACCCGTTCCACCTGGTCAACAGCTACGGGGCTTTCGGCACGGTCGGCCGGGTCCGGTACGAGATCGTCGTCGAGGGCACCGACTCCCCCGTCCCGGGCCCCGGCGCGGTGTGGAAGGAGTACGGCTTCAAGGGCAAGCCTGGCGACCCGCGCCGGCTGCCCCGGCCCTTCGCCCCCTACCACCTGCGGCTCGACTGGCTCATGTGGTTCGCGGCCCTCTCGCCCGGCTACGCCGAGGGCTGGTTCGGGCCCTTCGTGGAGCGGCTCCTGGAGGGCGACCGGGACACGCTGCGGCTCCTCGGGCACAACCCCTTCCCGGACGCCCCGCCCGTGCACGTCCGCGCCCGGCTGTACCGCTACCGGTACACGACCTGGCGGGAGCTGCGGGAGACCGGGGCGTGGTGGCACCGCGAACTCGTCCGGGAGTACCTGCCGCCCACCCGGCTGCGCAAGCCCGCGGGACGGGAATGAACGGCGGACTATCCACGCGGTGCGGCGCCCGGACGCGCCGGTGCCCCCGCCCGGGTGGGCGGGGGCACCGTACGGCGGCCGTCGAGGACCCGCGCCCGGGCGGCGGGCCGGTCGTGGCGGATCAGTCGATGCCGGGCAGGATGTGGGGCTCGGCGAGGTCGTCCTCGTAGCCCGCGAGCCGGATCGGGGCCGAGCGCGCCCAGACTTCGAGGCTTCCCAGCTCGCCCTTGCGGCGGCTGGACTCGGCTTGTTCGGACGGTCGCGGATCCTGCGTGGTCAGTTCAGTGGTCACCGCGCACTCCTCTGTGTCGCGTATGGGGGAGGACAGGGCCGGTCGGTCGCGGTGGCGCCGTTGATCGGGCGGGGCCGCGGCCTTGGTGGCAGGCCAGTCCCCCGGAAGGCCGTGAGGACGGTGTGTCTCCTCGGTGGCCGACCGTGGACATCAGAGTAACCAAATGAGCGGGGCTGCGCTCTGGCGGGCTCGAAAGTGTGACGCGTTCGGGTGAAGTCAGCCGAAAAGAGCGCTCCGCCGGCGGGCGGAACGCTCTTTCGGGACATGCGTGGGTGACGGCGGGACGGGCGCCCTACCAGTTGGCGGGCGCGTAGTCCTTCAGGAAGACGCCGTACAGGTCCTCGCCCGCCTCGCCGCGGACGACCGGGTCGTAGACGCGGGCGGCGCCGTCGACCAGGTCGAGCGGGGCGTGGAAGCCGGCCTCGGCGAGCCGCAGCTTGTCGAAGTGCGGGCGCTCGTCGGTGATCCAGCCGGTGTCCACCGAGGTCATGAGGATGCCGTCGGTCTCGAACATCTCCTGCGCGCTGGTCCGCGTGACCATGTTCATCGCGGCCTTGGCGGCATTGGTGTTCGGGTGGCCGGCGCCCTTGTAGCCGCGGCTGAAGACGCCCTCCATGGCGGAGACGTTGACGATGTAGGAGCGCTTGCTGGACGCCTTCCGCGCGGCCTCGGCCATGACCCCGCGCAACTTGCTGATCAGGATGAACGGTGCCGTGTAGTTGCACAGCTGGGTCTCCAGCAGCTCCACCGGGGAGATCTGCTCGATGCTCTGCACCCACGTGTTGGACTCGACGACGTCCGGCAGGAGGCCGCCCGCGTCGATGGCCGTGCCGTCGAGGTGCCGCTCGATGCTGGCGTTGCCGGCGACCAGGGCGAGGTCGGCGACCTTCTGCGCCTCCAGGCCGCTGGTGCCCACGGGCAGCGCGGCGAGACCGTCCACGGCGCCGGAGTTGAAGGCGCCGATGACGTGGTGGGCGGGCAGCTCGCCGGCGGGCAGCGGCGCGCTCTCGCCCTCGACGAGCGCGGCGTACGCGGAGGGGAGGCGGCGCACGGTCTGCGTGGCGTTGTTGATGAGGATGTCCAGCGGACCCGCGCCCGCGACCTGCTCGGCGAGGGCGACGGCCTGGCCGGGGTCACGCAGGTCGATCCCGACGACCTCCAGGCGGTGCATCCAGTCCGCGGAGTCCTCCATCGCCTTGAAGCGGCGGATGGCGTCCTTGGGGAAGCGGGTGGTGATGGTGGTGTGGGCGCCGTCGCGCAGCAGCCGCAGCGCGATGTACATGCCGATCTTGGCACGGCCGCCGGTGAGCAGGGCGCGCTTGCCGGTGAGGTCGGCGCGGGCCTCGCGCCGGGCCCGGTTCTCGGCGGCGCACCGCTGGCAGAGCTGGTGGTAGAAGTAGTCGACCTCGACGTACCGCGTCTTGCACACGTAGCAGGACCGCGGGCGCTGGAGTATGCCGGCGATCCGGCCTTCCTCGGTGGCCGAGGACGGCAGGATGCCCTCGGTCTCGTCGTCGATGCGCTGGGCGGAGCCGGTGGCGGTCGCCTCGGTGACGGCCCGGTCGTTGGCGGTCTTCGCAGCGCGGCGCTCCTGGCGGCGGCGCTGCTTGACGGTGCGGTAGATGCCGGCGGTGGCGCGCCGGACGGCGATCGCGTCGGGGTGGTCGACCTCCAGCTTGTCGAGCTCCTCCAGGACGCTCAGGCAGACGGCCAGGCGCTCGGGGTCGATGCCCGGCCCGTAGTCCTGGGTTTCTTCGGTCACCGTCATGGCCTTCGTCGTTCCTCGATCGCTCGTGCCGTCACTGCTGTCGAAGACGCAACTTTACGGAGCGGGGGGCCGTGCCTCCAAACCCGTTCGGGGGGCGTGGTCGAAGACACAGTCGCCGCACAGGCCGCCGCCGGGGGCCCGGTAGTAGAGGCAGCAGCCGGTCCGGCGCAGGTGCGGACCCCGGAGGGTTCCGGCGAGGTCGGGGTGGTCGAGGAGTCCGGCGACAAGGGAGGCGGCCCGCCCGGCCGCGTCGGGGCGGTCGTGGGCCCGCGCCCAGCGGATCAGTTCGCGCAGGGCTCCGGCGAGGGCGGAGGCGGCGTTGCCCCACAGGAGCCGGGGCGAGATCCGGCCGTCGCGCAGCAGCGCCGCGTGGAGCGGGACGAGGTGGGCCTCCTGGACGGCGGCGCGCAGGGCGGCGACGGTCGCGGGGAGGGTGGCCGAGCCGGACCACCAGAGGTCGTCGGGGGCGGTGAGGGCGCCGTCCCAGTGGAGGGCGGCGGGGTCGAGGCCGGGGAAGCGTCCGTGGAGCGCGGCCGGTCCGAGCGCCGTGGACCAGAGCCGGGCGGCGAGCCCGAGGTGGGCGGCGGAGGCGGCGACGCGCCGCTCCGGGGTGCCGAGCCGGGCGGAGACGAGGTCCACGCGCGCGGTCAGCGGGCCGTCGTGTCCCGCGTACAGCAGGGCGAGGGGGCGGTGCGCCCCGCCGCCGGGGGGCGGCGCGGTCCGCAGGGTGAAGAAGCCGCCCGGCGACGCGCTCCCGTCGGTGTCCACCGCTCCCGTCTCCTCCCCCGCCCGGACGTCCGGGGCCTCGTGCCGCTCTCTTCCCGCCGCTCACGGCGGTGGTGCGTCCCCGCCGCCGCTCCTGCCGCTCGAGGGCAAGGCTTGGTCATGGGTTGCCCAAGCCGGTGCGCCGGCGCGGAGCCCACCGTAACGCTCGGGGCATGACTCGCCTGACTTCTTCGACGTCCTCGGTGCCCTCGCCCTCCTCCGTTCCCGCGCCGTCCCCCGCCGGTCCGCCGGTGGGCGGCGGGCGGCGCGGGGTGCTCGCGCTGGGTCTCGCCGCCCTCGCCTCCGCCGCCGCCGTGCCCGTGGCCCGGGCCGGTGCCGCTCCCCGCGTGACGGCGGCTCCTCCCGGGCCGCGGGGGGCGGCCCGGGCGCTGGCGGAGCTCCGGGCCGGCAACGCCCGCTTCGCGGCGCTGCGGCAGCGGCACCCGCACGAGGACGCGGGCCGCCGGTCGGCGGTCGCCGTCGCGCAGCACCCCTTCGCCGTCGTCCTGGGCTGCGTCGACTCGAGGGTCCCTCCCGAGCTGGTCTTCGACCAGGGGCTCGGTGACCTGCTGTCGATACGCACGGCGGGCCAGGCCCTCGACGAGGCGGTCCTCGGGTCGGTCCAGTTCGGTGTCGAGGAGCTGGACGTGCGGCTGGTCGTGGTGCTCGGTCACGAACGGTGCGGGGCGGCGACGGCCGCCGTGGAGTACGTACGGACGGGGGTGCCGGTGTCGGGGCATCTCGCGCGCGTCGTGGAGGAGCTGGCGCCGGCCGCCCGCGCGGCCCGGGGGCTGCCCGGGGACTGGGTGGAGAACACAGTGCGCTGCCATGTGGACCGGGTCAGGACCCGGCTCGCCGGGGACGCGGCGTTCTCCGGGGCCGAGGTCGTCGGCGCCCGTTTCGACCTGGAGACCGGGAGGGTCGCGTTCCACCCGTCCTGACCTGCGGCGGCGGGGCGTACGCCCACGGGTGTACGGGCGGCCGGCGTACCGCGTCGGCGGTACGGCGAAGGCGTTCCCGGGGACGACGACGGAAGCGCCCGGAAGAGGGACCGTGGAGGCATGAGTCCCCTTCTGGCCTCCGTCCTCCTGTCGCTCGTCTCGGCCGTCGCCTACGCCTGCGCCGCGATCGTGCAGGAGCGGGTCGCGGACGGTGCCGCCGGTCCGCGCTACGCGCCGCTGCGCCGGCCGGCCTGGTGGGGGGCGGTGCTGCTCAGCGGTCTCGGGGCCGCCCTGCACGTGGTCGCCCTCGCGTACGGTCCGCTGAGTGTGGTGCAGCCGCTGGGCGCCCTGACGATCGTGTGCGCGCTGCCGCTGGCGGCCCTGCTGGTCGGGCGGCGGGCCGGGGGCCCGGCGTGGCGCGGGGCGCTGATGACGACCGCCGGTCTGGCCGGGCTGCTGAGTCTCACCCGGGGCGCCGGGACGCGGCTGCCCGCCGACGGGCAGCGGTGGGTGCTCGTCGGTGTGGCCTGCGGAGTGGTGGTTCTCCTCTTCGCGGCCGCCCACGCGGTGCGCGGGCCGGTGACGCGCGGCGTGCTCCTCGCCTCGGCGGCGGGCGTGGCCTTCGGCATCGCCTCGGTCTTCACCAAGGCCGTCGCCGAGGAGTGGTCACCCGGCGCGCCGCTCGCCGAGTGGACGGGGCTGCTCGTCCTGTCGGCGCTCGCCGTGACGGGACTGCTGCTGTCCCAGGCCTCGTACCGGGGCGCCGGGCTCGCCGCTCCCCTGGCGACGGTCACGGTGGTCAATCCGGTGGCCGCGACGGCGGTCGGTCCGGCCCTGTTCGGGGAGGCGTTCCGGTTCGGCGCGGCCGGCACGGTGGCCGCGCTGGTCTCCGGGGCGGTCGCGGCGGGCGGGCTGGTGCGTCTGACCGCGGGCCGCCCGGCGCCGGCCGTACCCGCCGTGCCGTCCCCGCGCCGGGGGGTGTCAGATGGCGACCCCCCGGGCCCTGAGGTAGGCGAGGGGGTCGATGTCGGAGCCGTAGCCGGGACCCGTCCGGATCTCGAAGTGGAGGTGCGGTCCGGAGCTGTTGCCGGTCGATCCTGAGCGCGCGATGCGCTGGCCGCCGTGGACGCGCTGGCCGTCGCGGACGGAGAGCGCCGAGAGGTGGGCGTACTGGCTGTAGCGGCCGTCGTCGTGCCTGAGGACGATCTGGTAGCCGTAGGCGCCCGCCCAGCCGGCGGAGACGACCCGGCCGTCGGACACGGCCCGGACGGTGGTCCCGGTGGGGACGGGGAAGTCGACGCCGGTGTGGTAGCCGCTGGACCAGGAGGAGCCCTGGACGCGGTAGCGGGTGCCGATGTCGGCGGCGACGGGGGACGCGTACCGGTCCTCGCGGGGCGGGGTGGCGGGGCGCGGCTTGGGAGCGGCCGGGCGGGGTTTCGGCTTGGCGGCGGGCCGGGCCGGCGGCTTGGGGGCCGGTTTCGGAGCCGGCTTCACCTCGGGCCGCGCGGTGGGGCGGGAGGCGGGCCGGGGCGCGGGTTTGGTGGCGGGCTTCGTCGCGGGTCGCGTGGCGGGCCGGATCTGGGCGCCGGGCTTCCCGGCGGCGGGCGGCCGCGTGGCGGGGGTCCTGGGGGGCGCGGGCTGCGGTGCCGGGGGGGTGGCGGCCGGCGGTTTCGCCGCGGGGGCGGGGGCCGCCTTGGGGGCCTTCGGGGCTTTCGGCGGGGCGGCGATGCGGAGGGTGAGGCGCTGTCCGGGGTGGATGAGGTCGGGGTCGTCCCCGACGACGGTCCGGTTGGTGTCGTACAGGCCCTTCCAGCCGCCGCGGACGCGTTCCTCGCGGGCGATCTTCGACAGGGAGTCGCCGGATGTCACCGTGTACATCTCGCGGAGGGCGGGCACGGTGGTCGGTCCCGCGGCCGCGGTACGGGTGGGTAAGGCGCGCTGGGCGGGCAGGGACGCGGTACGGATGTCGTTCCCCGCCGGTTCCGCCGCCGCTCCGGCCACGGGTCCGCCCCGGGCGAGGCCGGCGCGGGGTCCGCAGTGGGGCCAGGCGTCCGGCCCCTGCCCCTTGAGGACCCGTTCGGCGACGGCGATCTGCTGGTCCTTGGAGGCGAGATCGGCGCGCGGGGCGTACCGCGTGCCGCCGTACCGCTCCCAGGTGGACTGGCTGAACTGGAGTCCGCCGAAGTAGCCGTTGCCGGTGTTGATGTGCCAGTTGTGCGAGGACTCGCAGCCGGCGACCTTGTCCCACACGTCGAGCGAGGCGGCCTCGGCGGCGCCCGCGCCCATCAGGGGCAGCGCCATCCCGGCCCCGCCCGCGGTGACGGTGAGCGAGGCGCGGTTGAACCGGCTCGGCTGGTGACGGCGGTGACGTCCGCGTACGGCCATGGGCCCCCCTTGAACACAGCAGCGGCGGTCCAAGTTAGGGGTGGCGCACACCGCGTGACAAGGGGCGCACGGAATCTCAAGCGGCTTCCGTCATCTCGGTGTTGACGTCAGAAGGCCGGCCCGGCCGGTTCCGCGGGCCCCGGCTGGGGCTGAGGCTCGGGTTCCGGTACGGGTCCGCCGGGCTGGGGTGCCGGCCCGGGCTCGGGGTCCGGTGGGACGGGAACCGGGTTCGGCGGGGGAACGGGCGGGGGCGCGGGCACCGGCGGTGGGATCGGCGAGGGCGGCAGCGGGTCGGGGTAGGGGTGGGTCATCACGGGCCTCTCGTCGGACGGTCTGCCTGCCTCCAGGGTGGCCCGGGGTCCGCGCCGCCGCCCGCCGGACCCGCCCCTTCGGGTCGGGCGGCCGCCCGTTCCCGCGCGGGAACGGCGGAGCCGTCGTCGCGGCCGGCGCGGCGACGGCTCCGCCGGGGTGACTCAGTCCTGGGCGGGCACGGCGTGCGGCGGGCGGACCGTGTCGGAGCCGGGGACGGGGGCGGAGGCGTCCGCGCCCAGCTCCACGATGCGGTTGCCGGCGTCGACGTGCACCACGCGCGGCACGAAGGAGCGGGCCTCGGCGTCGTCCATCTGCGCGTAGCTGATGAGGATGACCAGGTCACCGGGGTGCACGAGGTGTGCGGCCGCGCCGTTGATGCCGATGACGCCGGAGCCGCGCTCGCCCTCGATGACGTACGTCTCCAGACGGGCCCCGTTGTCGATGTCGACGATGTGCACGAGCTCGCCGGGCAGCAGGTCGGCCGCCTCCATGAGGTCGGCGTCGACGGTGACGGAGCCGACGTAGTGCAGATCGGCCTGGGTCACGGTGGCCCGGTGAATCTTCGACTTGAACAGCGTACGCAGCATGGAAAGACTCCCGAAATAGGCTCCCTGCCTGCGATTCTGCAGGTCAAGGGCGGTCTCCTCAGCCTACAACGAGGGGGGTGGGGAGGGCAGTGTTCGTCTGATCACTCCGGCGCCCCACGGCCGGTCGCCTCAGGCCCCGTTGACGGCGAGGAGGCGGGCGGTGCGGGGGCTGGCGCCGGGGAGGGAGATCGGGATGCCGAGGCCGGCGCACATGCGCTGGGCGCGGGCGAGGGCGCTGAGGGTGGCCGGGGTCGGGTCGGCGGTGGGCAGGTCGATGACGACCCGGGCGGGGCGGTGCGACTGGACGAGGGCCTGGATCTGGAGGGCCGCCGCGGCGCGGTTGGTGACGTCGAGGTCGCGGGCGAGCGCGACGTGCAGGACGTCGTGGCGAACGGCGTGGCTGATGAGCATGGTGTCCCTCCGCGCAGGACGACGGGGGCCCGTGGCGGGGCCCGGGCGCAGTCGTCCGAGGATGCCACGGAGTGCGCCGCGCGGCCGTCCGGCGCGGCGGGACACGCGCTCCGGTCCGTCAGCGGGCGGTGACGGGGGGCCGGGCGCCTGGGCGTACGGGGCGGGGTGCGGCGGGGACGTACGGGGAGGGCCGCCGCACCGGACGGCCGAGGCGCCCCGGAGAGAGGAGGCGGGGCCGGGGGTCAGGACGGGCCGGGGGTGGCTCGGGACCGGCCACCGGACAGCAGGAGGAGACAGACGCCGGCGGCGAAGGCGACGATGAACGCCCCGGTGACGACGCCGGCGGTGTCCGTGGCGACGTGGCGGGTCTCGGTGGTGGCGATGTCGGAGCAGTCGCCGACGCGACCCTGACCGCCGATCTCGCGGCAGCGGTCGTTCGGCTGGACGATCCCGCCGCCGAAGACCAGGACCTCCTTCTCGCCTCCGAGGTTCTGGACGACGACGAATCCGCCCAGGAGGAGTCCGCCGACGAGGAAGGAGAGCGCGAACGCGACAGGGCGGGGTCCGCGCGGGCGGGCGGCTGCCGCGGCGCGTTCGGCGCGGCTCGGCGGCGGGGTGTACGTGCCGAGCCACTGGCGGGTGGGGCGCGCCCCGCAGAGAAGGATGACGGCCAGGGAGACGAGGAGGACACCACCGAAGCCGGCCGTGCGCGCCCACCACTCCTCGCGCGGGGTGCCGGTGTCGAACAGGCTGTTGGAGAGGGCGACGGCACACAGCCCGAGGGGGACGACGAGCAGCGCCTTCACCAGGGAGGCCGAGTGCGCGGTGCCGCGCAGGATGCCGGCGCCGCCGCGTGTGACGGCGATGCCCATGACGGTGATCAGGACGGAGATGACGACACCGACGACACCGAACAGCGCGCGGTTCTCGCCCTCGGGGGCGCCGGCCGTCCAGAGGGTCAGCCAGACCGCGCCGAGGACGCCGGTGGCGGTGACCGCCAGTCCGTACAGCAGGCCGGCGACGCCGGCGGCGGTGGCGAGACCGGGGCGGCGGCGCGAGGGAGGGGCGGAAGGCATCGTCATGGCCGAAAGTCTGACCACCCGGCCCACAGATCAGAACATCGTTCTAGAAAACTTTTCGTGTCGGTTCTGTCTCCACCCCGTCCCGCCGCCGGGGAGGCGGAAGCCGGCGACCCGGTGACGCTCACCCACTAGGGTGGGCCAGGCCGGAAGTGACCGGTCGACATGTCGAACGCGACCCTCACGACAAGGCGGATTCATGACCTGGTTCGACCTGCCCCTCGACGAACTCCGCGTCTACCGCAGCGCGTCGCGGGAGCCCGGGGACTTCGACGCCTTCTGGTCCGAGACCCTGGACGAGGCACGCGGCCACGCGCTGGACGCGCGGTTCGAGCCCGTCGCGACGGGCCTGTCGACGGTGGAGACGTACGACGTCACCTTCGCCGGTTTCGGCGGCCAGCCCGTGAAGGGGTGGCTCGTGCTTCCCTCCGGGACCACCGAACCCCTGCCCGCGGTCGTGGAGTTCATCGGCTACGGGGGCGGGCGCAGCCTCCCCCACACGCATCTCCTGTGGGCGTCGGCCGGGTTCGCGCACTTCGTGATGGACACCCGTGGCCAGGGCAGCGGTTGGGCGCCCGGCGACACGGCCGACCCGGTGGGCAGCGGGCCCTCGTTCCCCGGTTTCATGACGCGCGGGATCGAGGATCCGTCCACGTACTACTACCGGCGGCTCTACACGGACGCCGTCCGGGCGGTGGAGGCCGCCCGCTCCCATCCCCTGGTGGACGCGGCGCGGACGGCGGTGACCGGAGGGAGTCAGGGCGGCGGTATCACCATGGCCGTGGCCGGACTGGTACGGGATCTGGCGGCGGTGGCACCGGACGTACCGTTCCTCTGCGACTTCCCCCGGGCCATCACCGTGACCGACCGGGCGCCCTACCGGGAGATCGGCGACTACCTCAAGACGCACCGGGGCCGAGCCGAACGGGTGCGCAACACCCTGTCGTACTTCGACGGTGTGCACTTCGCGGCGCGGGCGACGGCGCCGGCGCTGTTCTCGACCGCGCTGGAGGACCAGACGTGCCCGCCGTCGACGGTCTTCGCGGCGTTCAACGCGTACGCGGAACCGGACAAGGCGATCGAGGTCTACGACTTCAACGACCACGAGGGCGGCGGCCCGTTCCAGCAGGCGGCGCAGCTGCGCTGGCTGCCGGAACGGCTGCGCGGCTGAACCGCGCGCCGGGCGGTGACCGGCGCTTCACGGGGGGGGGCGGGCGGCGAGCGGCCGGGGCCTCGCGCGGCGACCGGACGCACGAACCCGTCGAGTTCTCTCGGCGGGGCAGGACGCACGCATCCCGTCGAGGACTCCCGCGGAGGCACGGCCCCGGTGAGAGGCCGGGCGGCCGGCGGGCCGCCGGCGATGAGGCACCGGCCGAGGAGGCTCAGGGCAGCGGTCGGCGCAGGGCGGCGGCGTAGGCGTCGTCCGGGTCCAGGTGGCGGAGCTCCTCGGCGATCAGTTCGGCGGTGGTACGCACCTTGAGGGCGAGTACGCGGCTCGGCTGGCCGGGGATGGCCAGCCGGGCCACCGGGCCTTCGGGGCGGTCGATGCGGATCTCGCCGTCGGGGGTGCCCATCCGCACGGCCGTGACGACGGGCCCCTCGCTGATGACCCGTTCGACCGGGACGCCGAGGCGTTCCTCGAACCAGCGGGCGAGGAGTTCGGCGCTCGGGTTCTCCGCCTCGCTCTCGACGGCGGCGGAGGTCACCGTCGCCCGGGCCTGGTCCAGCGCGGCGGCCAGCATGGAGCGCCAGGGGGTGAGCCGGGTCCAGGCGAGGTCGGTGTCGCCGGGGGCGTACGAGGCGGCGCGGGTCTCCAGCGCGGTCAGCGGGTCCTCGACGGCGTACATGTCGGTGATGCGGCGCTGGGCGAGCGCGCCGAGCGGGTCGCGGGAGGGATGGTCGGGGGCGTCGACCGGCCACCAGACGACCACGGGCGCGTCGGGCAGGAGCAGGGGCAGCACCACGGAGTCGGCGCGGGTGCCGAGTTCGCCGTGGAGGCGGAGGAGCACGGTCTCGCCGGAGCCGGCGTCGGTGCCGAGCCTGACCTCGGCGTCGAGGCGGGCCTCCGCCCGCTCCCGGGGGGAGCGGGCGTGGCGCTTGATGACCACGAGGATGCGCGAGGGGTGTTCCTTGGAGGCCTCGTTGGCGGCCTTGACCGCGTCGTAGGCGTTCTCCTCGTCGGTGACGATCACCAGCGTGAGGACGACGCCGACGGCGGGGGTGCCGACGGCCCGGCGACCCTGGAGGATCGCTTTGTTGATCTTGCTGGCGTTGGTGTCCGTGAGATCGATCTTCATGCCCGCGCCCGTCCCTTCCTCTGTGGCGAGCCTAACCCGCCCGGAGGGCGGGGGCGTTGCGGGTGGCCCCGGGCCCGCCGGCCGGGGAGGTTTCCGGACGCGCGCCCGGCCGGGTCGCGAGGGCTCCCGACCGGTGCTCGGTCCGGATCAGACGGGTTCCGCGTCCGCGGCCTCCTCGTCGTCCGTCCGGGCCTGCGCCCGGCGGCCGACGACCGCGGCGGCGGCGAGCGCGGTGCCGATGAAGGCGGTGGCCACCACCCAGGGGCGGTCGAGGACGTGCCCGGTGGCGTGGTCCAGGGAGTAGCGGCCGGCTCCGGCGACGCCGATGGCGGCGGCGGTGAAGCCGAGGAAGGCGGGGTACTCGTAGCCGCCGCCCTGGGCGAAGAAACCGGCCGGGGCGTGGACGGCGACCGCGCCCGCCATGGCGCCGGCCGCGGCGGCGCCGGCCGCCGGGGTGGCGAGGCCGAGGGCGAGCAGCGCGCCGCCGCCCGCCTCGCCGAGGCCCGCCGCGACGGCGCTCTGGCGGCCCGGGGAGAAGCCCATGGCCTCCATCGCGTGCGTGGTGCCCTCGATGCCACCGCCGCCGAACCAGCCGAACAGCTTCTGCGTGCCGTGCGCGGCGAGCACGGCGCCGGTGCCGACCCGCAGCACAAGCAGCCCGAGGTCGCGTCGGTTGGGGTGGGCCATGGCGTTCTCCAGGTGCGGGAGAGGGACACGTACGCCGTCCACTCTCCGCCCCGGCGCCGGACCCCGCCGCCCTGACACCCGCCCCGCTGCTCCATACGTGTCACGTTTCGCGGAGATGGTCCGCCCCGGTCTCACCGAGGGGCCCGCCGCCGTCCGGGTGGCCCGGAGGAAGAAGCGGAGAGGGACGGACAGGAGGAACGCGGCCGGCCGGCGGGAGAGCGGCAGGCGCCCGGGCGCCGGGCGGCCGCTTCTCCGGGCGGGCCGTGGGGCGCTCTTGACCTGTGCGCTACATTTTGCCGGTCCTCGACCGCCGATCTTTCCTGATCGCTATCTCTTCCGGAGCCGGCATTCCATGACCGACATCGTCAACGGCCTCGGCCGGGCCACCGCCTACGGCGCCCTCGGCGTGGTGCTGCTGATCCTCGGCATCGTCCTGGTGGACCTGCTCACCCCGGGCAAGCTCGGACGGCAGATCTGGGAGGAGCGCAACCGCAACGCCTCCGTCCTGCTGAGCTCGGCCCTCCTCGGCATCGGCGGCATCGTCTTCACCTCGATCTGGACGACGTACGACAACTTCGGCAAGGGCCTCGTCTCCACGGCCGCGTTCGGACTGCTCGGCCTGGTGATGATGGCCGTGGCGTTCCTGGTGGTCGACCTGGTGACGCCCGGCCGGCTCGGCGCCACGCTCGTCGAACCGGAGCCGCACCCGGCGGTGTGGGTGACCGCCTCCTGCAACCTCGCCGTCTCGGCGATCGTCTCCGCCTCCATCGCCTGACGGCACGCCGGGACGGCGCCCGCTACCGGGTGACCGGTTCGACCTCCAGGAAGCGACGGCCGCGCGGCCCCCGGTAGAGCAGGGCCTCCCAGCCGAGCCGTTCGAGCACGGGGACGCAGCCCTCCAGGGCGGAGGCCTCCTGCCCGGCCGCTCCCCCGCCGGGCGGGCCGAGCCACTCCACCACGGCGGTCCCCGGCCGCTCACCGGCCCGCACCCGGTAGCCGGTCGCGGCGCGTGCCCCCGAGGCGTCCACCGCCGAAGGCGTCACACCCCCGGCCTCCAGGGCGAGCGAGACCGCGCGGACCGGCTGCCGCCGTTCCCACACGGCCGGCACGGCGGCCGGGTCACCGCCGCCCGGCGGGTTGGTCAGCCGTCTGATGCCGAGCAGTCCGTCGAGGGCGGCGCGGACCTCACGCGACCGCTGCTCCGCCCCGTCCGGGGGCAGCGGTGGCCCGTCGCCCGTGGCCGCCTCGAAGGCGCCCTTCTCCGGCCGTTCGCTCACAGCAGCCGCCGGATGTCACCCCGGACCCGGTAGAAGCCGCCCGCCGCCGGGTGCAGCGCGTCGACCACGTAACGGGCGCCCGGCTCCCGGATGGCCCGCGGGAACTGCACGTTCCACGAGGACTCGTACCCCCCGGACACGACCCGGACCCGGGTCCGGCCGGATTCCTGGACGCACTCGACGACGATCGCGCCGGCCGGGGCGTCGCGGACGGCTGTGACGGCCGAGGCCGTCGTCGCCGGCTGGTACGTGGGCAGGGCCGCGGCGAGCTTGATGTCGCGGGCCACCGGCACGGTGCCCTGCTGGGCGGCCTGGATCGCCGCCTCGCTCGCGTCCACGCACACCAGGGACCCGTCGGTGGTGACCAGGTAGAGCCGCTCGTCGCGGTACTGCATGGAGAGCGCGGAACCACCGCCGGTGCCCAGCTTCCAGAGCCGGGTGCCGTCCTCCGCGAAGCAGTAGACCGAGGAGGAGGAGTCGCCCGCGAAGACGAACCGTCCGCCGGGCGAGGTGGCGCACGAGTAGACGGGGCTGTCGCAGGCGTACACGGCCTCGACCCGGCCGTCCTTCTTCGCGAGACGCTGCACCTTCCTGCGGGCCGTGCCCGCGTACACCGAGGTGTCCTCCTGCCAGCCGAACAGGACCCCGCCCTCGGTGGTGGTGTGCCACAGTTCGCCGCCGCCGTCGGGCGCGTGGGCCGCGACGCCCTGCGAGTCGCCGTAGTAGACGGCGTCGGAGTCGGCGCGGATCATCCAGGCGTGCTCGCCGCGCCCGCCCCGCGCCCACTGGTGCTCGTCCTCGTGGTCGATCACGGTGAGCCGCCCCGAGCGGTCGGCGACGTGCAGGACGCCCTCGTGGATGTCGAGCCAGAAGATGTCGACATCGGTGGCGATGTCGTAGGCGGCGAAGGGGAGTTTGGACGACAGGTCGTACACCTTGCCGTCGTCGCAGCCCGCGTAGATCCAGAAGTCGTCCGCCACCAGGCACTTGACGCCGTCCGGCAGGCTGAAGCGGGCCTGGACCTCGCCGGAGCGGTCGAGCGTGAACACGTCACCGGCCTGGTTGCCGACCCAGCAGCGCTCCTCGTCGACGTGGATGCCGAAGGCGGCGGAGCCGGTGCGGAAGCGCCAGAGGACCGGGGCGACGGCGCGGGCGGTGGAGGGCGCCGAGGTCACCTCGCGCCGGGTCACGGGCCGCGCGGCGCGCTGCCCGCGCACGGCGGGCGCGTACCCCTTGCGGACCTTCTCCCCTATCTTCTTCGCCGCGGCGGCCCGGGCCTTCTCGTGCGTCGGGAAGGTGGACCGCTGCGTCTGCCCGGCCGTGCCGATCCGGCCGTAACGAACCGACACCGCGAGGTCCTCGACGGTCACTTCGTAGAACTTGTGGGCACCGCCGCCGTCCTGCGACAGCTCCAGATAGGTCGTCGTCATGAGGAGAACGCTAAGGGGAGCCACTGACAACGGGCGGCCGGCGAGCCGCCGCCCGCCGGGCTGTCGCGGCGCGGCACGGGAGCGGGTTCGGCGGGGAGAGGGAGCGGGCCCTGCGCGGCACGGAAGCGGAACCCGGCGGGCGAGGGGACCAAAGACCCGGACATTCGGGACTTCCGTCGCGGCGTCACGGACACGCGGCCCTGTGACGATGGCCTTCGAAGATCATCCGACGCGCCGTCACCTCCCGGACGGCCGGAAGGGCCTCATGACCGAGAGACAGAAGCGGCCCCTGCCCGTGCGGGTGCGCCCGCGTCCGCGCCCGGACGGCATACCCATGGACGACCTCTTCCGTACGGACCCCGGCGACGGCACGCCCGGCGCGCACGCGGCGGCCGGGACACACGGCGGCGGCGGGACGGGCGGTGTGCACCGTGCGGGCACCACCGCGCCCCTGCCCCGGACGGCGGCTCACCGCGTGCTCCCCGCGGGCCTCCCCCGCCGCCCGCCGCCCTCCGACCCTGAGCTGACCGAGCGACCGGGCCGGTCCCTGCCCGGCTGGGTGGCCGTCCTCACCGCCCTGGCCGCCCTGACCGGCGCGGCCTTTCTGTTGTGGCGGGCGGGCCCGCTCCCCGGCGCCCGCACGGCGCCGTGGGTCTGGGCCGCGCCGGCCGGCTGCGCGGCCGTCGCCGTGGTCGCCCTCGGCGGCCTGACCCGGGGGCGGACGGGCTCCGCCCGGGTGCTCTCCCTGTGCGGCCGCTACCGCGGCAGTGTGCGCCGCACCGGTCTGCTCTGGATGAGCCCGTTCGTCCTCCGGCGTCGGATCGACGTGCGGCTGCGGCACTGGCGCAGTGAGCCGATCGCGGTGGTGGACGCCGAGGGTTCGGCGCTGCGGGCGGTGGTCCTGGTGGTGTGGTCGGTACGGGACACGGCCCGCGCGATGTTCGCCGTGGACGACCATGTCACCTATCTGCGTGAGCAGGTGGAGGCGGCCACCGCGCGCGTGCTGTCGCAACTGCCCGCGGACGCCTTCCGGAGCGGCACGCCGTCCCTGCGGGACACGGAGGCCGTCGGTGACGCGCTGACCCGCCTGCTCGCCGCCGAGTGCCGTCCGGTCGGGATCGCCGTCTTCTCCGCGCAGCCGGTCCGCGTCGAGTACGCGCCCGAGGTCGCGGCCGCGATGCGGCGGCGGCAGATCGCCGCGCTCGACGCGAAGCACCGCGACGCCGTCCTCACCGGTGTGATCGACGCCGTGGACGACACCGTGACGCGGCTGACCGCCCGGGGGCTGGTCGAGCTCGACGCCTTCGAACGCCAGGCCCTGGTCAAGGATCTGACCGTGGCCTTCTGCACCCGGCGGGAAGCCCTGCCCGAACAGACCGAGAAGTGACGAGGTCCGGCACAGATCGACGCGGATCGGCACAGATCGACGCGGATCGACGCGGATCGACGCGGATCGACGCGGATCGACAAGGACTGAAGAGGAGTGACGAGGACCGTGGACGTTCCCGTGTTCACCGAGGAGATACCCGCCGGCTGCGCGTGCCCGGGCTGCGCGGCGGTGCCCGGCCGGGCGCCCGGCGCGCCGGGGAGCCGGTACGGGACCGGTGGCGGTCTGCGCCGCGCCGTCGTCGCGGCCGCCGGGGCGGTGGCCCTCGCGGGCGCCTGCGCCGGCACCGCCGCCGCCGAACCCGCCCCGGCGCACGCCGGCTGGGACGGCTCCCGGTACTGGTTCCGCGACGCGGCCGGTGCGTGGCGCTGGACCGGCCACCACGCCACGTATCTCCGGCGGACGGGCGCGGACGGGGCCGGGGCCCCCGCGCGCACGACCGGTGCGGACCGGCCCGGCGGCGAGCCGGTCTTCCGGGGCCGGGCGGGCTGGGACGCACGGGACCGCGTCTACTGGTACCGGTCGCGGGGCCACTGGTACTGGACCGCCCACCGGGACACGTACGAACGGCGGACCGGGCTTTCCGGGGGAGGCCCCGGGGCCCGTCCGAGTCCGGAACCGACGCCGGGGCACGGGCGGAAGCCGGGGACGCCGGTGACTTCCCCGGGGTCCGGGCACGGCCGTGGGTGGTCGGCGCCGGTCGCGTCGTACGTCCTCACCGCCGCCTACGGGCAACCCGGTTCGTGGTCGAAGGGGTATCACACGGGGCAGGACTTCGCGGTCCCGTCGGGCACGCCGGTCCGCGCGGTGGGGCCGGGGCGCGTGGTGACGGCCGGGTACGGCGGCGCGTACGGCTACCAGGTGGTGATCCGCCACCCGGACGGCCACTGCACGCAGTACGCCCACCTCTCCCGTGTCGACGTCTCCCCCGGGCAGTACGTCGCCGCCGGGCAGCGGGTCGCGCGGTCGGGGGCGACGGGGCGGGTGACCGGTCCCCATCTGCACTTCGAGGTGCGGACCGGCCCGTACTTCGGCTCGGACGTGAACCCCCTGGCGTATCTGCGGAGGCACGGCGTATCGGTCTGACGGATCCGGCGGGCCGGGAGGGCGGTCAGCCCGTCACGCGCTCGATCCAGGCGGTGAGGTCGGCGACGACCTCGTCCCGGTTGGTCTCGTTGAGCACCTCGTGGCGGGCGCCGGGATAGCCGCGGTACGTGACGTCGGTCAGGCCGGCCTCGCGGTAACGGGAGACCAGCAGGTCGGTGAGGGTGAGACCGGCATTGAGGGGGTCGCGGTCACCGGCGAAGACGTAGAGCGGCAGCCCGGCCGGGATGCCGGCGGGGGCGGCGAGCCGTGCGGCGGCGGCGCCCATGGCGGCCATGCCCCGGTCGTCGACCGTGAAGCCGCACAGCGGATCGGCGAGGTAGGCGTCGACCTGCCGCTCGTCGCGGCTGAGCCAGTCGGCCTCCGTACGGCGGGGCGTGAAACCGGCGTTGAAAGCGTCGAAGCCGCCGCCGCGCGCCCTGCCCCCCGCCTCGGCGGCCTGCCGGGCGGCCTCCGCGAGCCCGGCGAGGAGGCGGTCCACGGCCGAGGTGCCGGACAGGGCGACGCCGTCGACGAGACCGGGGTGGTCCAGCAGGTACTGCTGGGCGGCGAAGGACCCCATGCTGTGCCCGAGGAGAACCACCGGGGCTCCGGGGTGACGCTCCCGCGCGATCCGGGTGAGGGCGGCCATGTCCGCGACCAGCAGGTTCCAGCCGTCCTCGCCCAGGTGCCCGAGCGCTGCGTGCGCGGAGCGGCCGTGGCCCCGGTGGTCGGCGGCGTAGACGGCGTAGCCGCGCTCGACGAGGTGTCCGGCGAGCGGGGCGTAACGGCCGGCGTGCTCGCCCATCCCGTGCGCGATCTGCACGATGCCGCGCGGCGCGCCGGACGGGAGCCAGGTGTGCACGTGGAGGACCACACCGTCCTGTGACGTGTAGGTGAACATGACGGCTCCCCGACTGCCTGCCTGCGGTGTTCCGGGCGGTGTTCTCGCCGGCCGCCGGGCCGGCGGGGGCCCGGTGGGCGCCACGGTAAGGGGCACCGGCCGGGCGGGGCAGCACCGTGGGAGCGTGATCCCCGTCTCAGGCGGAGGGGCGGGTGCGGTGCGCGGGGGGCTGCCCCGTATCCGCGTCCCCGGGAGGCGCGGACACAGTGGGCCGGAGTGCGCCCGGCGGTTCGGCGGACCCCCGCCCCGGTCCGGCCGTCAGACCACGCAGAACTCGTTTCCCTCGGGGTCGCGCAGGAGCGCGGCGTAGTGGCCCGGGTCCGGCTCGTCCGTGAGCCGTACGAGGCTCGCGCCGGCTCGGGTGAGACGGGCGACGGCGGCGGTCACCCGCTCCCTGCGGACAGCCGGAGGCACGTCGCGTCCCCCACCGACCTTGAGGTCCACGTGCAGCCGGTTCTTCGTGCCCTTGGGTTCGGGAACCTGCTGGAACCACACTCTCGGGCCCTTCCCGGTGGGGTCGACGATCGACTCGGGGCCGTCCGTCATTCCGGCGAGGTCTGCCTCGGGCACTCCCCGGTCCGTCCAGTACGCGCGCCACGTGGCGTGGCCGTCGGGTGGCGGCTCGGGGACGTATCCCAGGGCTTCACACCAGAACGCGACCAGCGTCCCGGGGTCCGCGCAGTCGACGGTCAGTTGCCAGGTCGTCTCCATGCCCGAAGGCCTGCCCCTCCTGCCTGCGGCCGACACGCGGTGCACCGCGCCTCCGGGTCAGCCCCGGGGGCCGGGCGGCATCCCCGGGGCTCCCGTGGTGAGGCTGTCACCGGCGGGACTTGACCTCACGCGCGGTCGAGGTCGGAGGCTTCCGCCATGAACCTCATCGACACCGGCCTGCGGGCCCAAGCACGGCCCGACCTCGCCCGCCCGGACGCCGGGCTCGTCCTGGCTTCCCTCTGGCACACCGCGGGGCCCGAGCAGCAGCGAAGGGTGATGTCCGGCGTCATGGACGCCTGGGAGGGGACCCGGCTGCCCGCCGCCTACCTCGCGCGGCACTGTCTGGAGGGGTCCGACGGCCGGACCGTCCTCAACGTCGCCCAGTGGACGAGTTCCGGCGCCCACCGGGCGTTCGCCGCCGATCCCGGCAACCAGCAGACGCTCGGCCGGGCGATACGGGCCCTCTACGCGGCCGACCCGCCGGGCCGTCACACCCCTTGGCGGGTGGTCCGGCGGCGCGAGGGGACCGCCGGTTTCCTCACCGTGCGGTGGTACGACACCGGGGACGCCGGGGCGGGCCGGTCGCTCGCCGACGAGCTGGCCGCACGTCCCGCCGCGGCCGGGTCCCCCGCGCCCGTGGTGGAGCACTTCTCGGTGGCGGAGGACGGGCGCCGGCTCCTCGTGCTCGCCGGGTTCACGGACGAACCCGGCGGTGCCGGGCTGTGGTTCCGCCCGTTCCGCAGACTGGTGCGGGCGGCGGGCCGGGGCGCCTCCGGTGGGTCCCCGGCCGCCCCGCCCGGTCAGGAGGGGCGGGCGTAGGCGAGGGGGTCCGTGAGGATGTCGTGCAGGACGAGGGAGGCGGCGCCCCGGGAGGCGTCGGTGGTCGTGGAGGCGGGACGGAGGCGGCCGGCGTCGGGGGGCCAGAGGCCGGAGACGACGCGGGCGGACAGTTCCTCAGAGACGGCGGGGGCGAGCCAGGGCAGCAGGCGGGGATAGATGCCGCCCAGGACGACCGCCTCCGGGTCGAGGAGGTTGACGACGCCCGACAGGGCCCGGCCCAGCATGCGGCCGGCCTCGGTGAGGGCGGCGAGGGCCCGGGGGTCGGCGGCGGCGGCGCGCTCGGTGAGGTCGTCCACGTCCGGGGAGCCCGCCGCCCGCAGGAGCGCCGTCTGCCCCGCGTACTGCTCCAGGCAGCCGCGTGAGCCGCAGCGGCAGCGGGGGCCGTCCGCGTCCACCACCAGGTGCCCGGCCTCTCCGGCGAACCCGTGCGCGCCGCGCAGGAGTTCGCCGTGGACGACGATCGCGCCGCCGACGCCGATCTCGCCGGTCAGGTGCACGAAGGTACGGAGATCGCCGAGGGCGCCGAAGCGCAGTTCGGCGAGCGCCGCCATGTTGGCCTCGTTGTCGGAGGTCACCGCCAGGCCGGCGGTCTCCGGGCGGAGTGACGTGAGCGCCGCGGCGAAGAGTGCCTCCGCGTCGACCTCGTGCCAGCCGAGGTTGGGGGCCTGACGGACGGTGCCGCCGGAGACGAGACCGGGAAGGGCGAGCCCGGCGCCGGCCGGGGCCAGTCCGTGGCCGTCCGCCGCCCCGAGCGCGTCGGCGGCGATACGGGCGGCCCGCGCGAGGACCTCACCGGGTCCGGCCGTCCGGTTGTCCAGCCGCTCGGTGCGGCGGACGCGGTCGGCGCCGGTGAGATCGACGACGCACACGGTCACGTAGTCGACGTTGATCTCGACGCCGAGTCCGGCGGGACCGGTGCCGGCCGGTTTGAGGACGGTGCCCGGGCGTCCCGCCTGGCCGCTGAACGTCTTGCCGGACTCGACCAGGAAGCCGAGCTCGAGCAGCTGCTCGACCAGCGAGGAGACGGCGGGCCGGGTGAGGCCCACGCGGGCGGCGACCGCCGCCCGCGTCGTCTCGCCCGCCTCGTGGACGGTCCGCAGGACGAGACTGAGATTGTGGCGGCGCACTCCCGACGTGTCGGCCTTGGGTTCCGTGGGCTGGTTCATGGTGAGCGTGAGCCTAGGTCCTGCTCGTCCGATCTTGAAACCCGGGAGTGCGGACGCCGGACCCGGCGCCACGGCGGACCACGCAGGCGCCCGAGGGGGTCCGCCGTGGCCGCCCGGTTCAGGAGTTGTGCCTGATGGTCCGCCGGATCCAGGCCGCGTACGCGGGCGCGCTGGTGTAGAGCCCCGGCCCGGCCGAACACGGGACGCCAGGGGCGCCCGGACCCGAGGTCACCCCGACGAGTTCCCACCGCCCGTGCCGGCCCTTCTGGAGCTGCGGCCCGCCGGAGTCGCCGAAGCAGGCCATGGCCCCGGGGACGCGGCTGATCGTGCACAGCCGGGTCCGGTCGGCGTACCCGGGGGCGCATTCGGTGCCGGCGCCCCGGCGCGTGCGGAGCTCCCGCAGCCGCTCGGGGAAGTTCAGTTCCGTGTCGGAGGTGGTGCCGAATCCCAGGATCCGGGTCGGGGTGCCGGGCCGTCCGGCCCGTTCCGCGATCGGGACGGGCTGCTCGGCGACGGGGCGGTCCAGGCGGACCAGGGCGATGTCGTCCCTGTTGGCGGCCGTCCCGTCACCGTTCCGGTAGCCGGGATGGACGAAGGTCCGCTCGATGGCCCGGACGGTTCCCCCGGACTTCCGGTCCGCGCTGCCGATCCGGACGACGCCGTCCAGCCGGAGCCCGTCACCCCTCAGGCAGTGGGCCGCCGTCAGCACCCACCGCGGAGCGATCAGCGAGGCCCCGCAGTTGCCGTCGTGCACCCCGTGCTCGGGCGCCGACTCCGGGATCACCGCCATGAACGGGTAGTGCTCCGTGGGCTCCGTCCCGTTGACGACGGCTCCGGCGCCACCGCTCAGCAACGTGGCGCACACCGCCACCGCGAGTGTGCCGACCGCCGCCGTGCGGGCGGCCCGGCGGCGGACCGCCTTCCTGTCGAACATCCGGGGTTCCCTTCCTCCGTACCTTTTCGAGGGTTCAACCCTGCGCGCTCCGATACCGGCCGGGCCATCCGGCCGGCACCCGGACACGGCTCGTACGCTCCCCCGCCGGTCGCGGGGGCAGGCCCCCGCACAGGGACGGCGGGAGGCCTCAGTGCGGCCGGCGGCGCGGCGCATGAAGATCACTGCATCGGCTCGGGGAGCCGCCGCACACGAGGAGTGATCACCATGGACGGGTCCAGGAAGCCGATCGGCCGGCGCGGACTGCTCACGCTCACGGCGGCGCTCGCCGCCACGGCGGTGGCCGCCCCACCGGCTGCCGCCACGCCGCCCCCACGCCTCGTACCCGGCACACCCCCCGCTCCCGCGTCCCCCGCAGGCGTCGTACGCGCCCTGGAGCGGGCCGCGCACCCGCTGCGCGCCACGGACCCGGGCGGTACGACGGCGGACCTGCGGGCGCTGGGCGCCATGGTCGCAGGGGCGAGGGTGGTGGGCCTCGGCGAGGCCACGCACGGTTCGCACGAGTTCTTCGCCATGAAGCACCGCGTCTTCCAGTACCTCGTGGAGGAACACGGCTTCAACACCTTCGCCCTGGAGATGAGCTGGTCGGCCGGGCTGAGGATCGACGAGTACCTCCAGGGCGGCCCCGGCGATCCGCGGCGGATCGCACGGGAGACGCTGGCCGGATCCCCCTGGGAGCGCGAGGAGTTCGTCCGTCTGATCGGCTGGATGCGCGACCACAACAGCCGCCGCCCCGACCGCCCGGTCCACTTCATGGGCGACGACCTCGGGGCACCGGCACTCGGCGACCACATCTTCGACCGGGTCCTGTCGTCCGTCGGTACGGTCGGGCCGCAATCCCTGCCCCGGCTCACGGAGTTGTACGCGGGGCTGCGCCCCCTCGACGACATCTTCGCCCACCTGCGCAGGCCCCTCCCGGAACGCGAGGAGTGCGCCGCGCGCGCCCAGGCGGCCCTCGACCTGGTCGCCGGGCACCAGGAGGCCGGTGGCGAGGCCTACGCCTGGACCGTGCGGCACGCCCGGAACGTCGCGCAGACCTTCGCCTTCGCCACCGTCGACCTCGCGGACCCGGCCTCGATCACGGCGGCGGAGCGCCTGCGCGACCAGGCCATGGCCGACAACGTGCTGTGGTGGCAGCGCCGTACCGGTCACAGGATGCTGCTGTCCGCCCACAACGGCCACGTCGGCTACCTGTCCACACATCCCGACCTGTACCCGCACACCCAGGGCGCCGTGCTGCGCGACCGCCTGGGCCGTGACTACGCGGCGATCGGCTTCACCTTCGCCGGCGGCACCTTCCTCACCAAGGACACCTCCCTCGGCGGCGACTGGAAGCCGGTCACCGTTCCGGCGGCGCGGCCCGGCATGCACGAGCACACCCTGGACCTGGTCGGACACCGGGACTTCTACGTGGACCTTCGGGCGGCGCCGCCCGCGGCGCGGGCCTGGCTCGACCGGCCCCGGCCCGTCCACGACGCCGGTTCGACCTTCACCCCCGACCCGCTGCCCACCCTCGCGATCGGCCGGGCCTACGACGTCCTCGTCCACCTCAACCGGGTCCGGGCGGCCGACACGCTCCGAGCCCTCTGAGCCCCGCCGGGGGCGGTGCCCCCGCGGGGCACGGCGGTGCCGGGGAAGAAGCCGGTTCCTTGACGGTGCCGGCCGGTGTCCGGTGCCGGGGGCGTCAGCCGACGCGGGCGGCGATGATCCGCGCGCAGTCCAGGGACTCGGTGTGCGTGGTGTCGACCTCCAAGTCGTAGACGACGCCCCGGTGGACCGACTCGGCCTGTGCGGCGGCCATGCCCCCGGGCCGGTCCCCGCGCGCGATCTCGCGGGCGGCGGCGACCTCTCCGGCGCAGCGGACGCCGACCCAGAGGACGTCCAGGCCGGCGAGGGCGGTGCGCCACCGTTCCTGGGACTCGGTCCCGCCGAGGAAGACGTCGTCCACGACGACCCGGGCGCCGGCGCGGGCCATCGCCGCGACGCCCTCACGCCAGGCCGCCTCCAGGTCCCGGAACGCCGGACCGACGTGCACGGCGCCGTCGTCGGCGAACCCGATGCCCGCGTCGCCCAGGCGCAGGGAGGCGGGCAGTGAGTCGACGAACGCGTCGATCGCCGCGGAGAGCCACGGGTCCGGCAACACCGCCTGGAGACACCGGACGAGGCCGGACTTCCCGGAACTGGAACCACCGTTCAACACGATCACCTGAGTCGTCACCGCGCCACCCTAAGGCCCGTGAGCAGGGCGTACGCAACGGTTTTCCGGTGCTCGGGAAAGTGGGGGAATCGGGCGGGGCCGGTCGTCGGCTCTCCGCCTGTCCCAACGTATAGCGCACGGGGGGACTTGCGGCAAGGCCCGGGGCCTGACGCAGAATCACCGACCGTAGCCGTACCGCCGAACCGCGCGGTGCGGCCGATCGACACCACGGTGTGGTGACAGGGGGAACTTCATGTCCGATGTGATCGTCGTCGGTGCGGGACCGACCGGCCTGATGCTGGCCGCCGAGCTGCGGCTGCAGGGCGTACGGGTGCTCGTGCTCGACAAGGAGGACGAGCCGAGCGGACAGACGCGGGCCCTCGGCCTGCACGCGCGCAGTGTGGAGGTGCTGGACCAGCGCGGTCTGCTGGACCGCTTCCTGGCGCGGGGGCGGACGTTCGCGGTGGGCGGGTTCTTCGCCGGGATCGACCGGCCGTGGCCCGAGCGGCTGGACACCGCCCACTCGTACGTCCTGGCCATTCCGCAGAACGTCACCGAGAGCCTGCTGACGGACCACGCGCTCGCCGTCGGCACCGAGATCCGGCGCGGCTGCGAGGTCGTGGGCCTGAGTCAGGACGAGGACGGGGTGACCGTCGAACTCGCCGGTGGCGCACGGCTGCGCGCGGGCCACGTCGTCGGCTGCGACGGCGGCCGCAGCGCGGTGCGCAAGCTGCTGGGGGTGAACTTCCCCGGTGAACCGGCCACCGTGGACACGCTCCTGGGCGAGGTGGAGATCGGTGTCCCGCCAAAGACGCTCATGGCGGTGGTGACCGAGGTCCGCAAGGAGCATCCCCGGTTCGGCGCGGTCCCCCTCGGCGAGGGGGTGTACCGGCTGATCATGCCGGCCGGTTCCGTCGCCGGGGACCGGACGGCCCCGCTCACGCTCGACGAACTCAAGGCACGGACGCGGGAGATCGCCGGGACGGACTTCGGCGCGCACGCGCCGCGCTGGTTGTCGCGGTTCGGCGACGCGACCCGGCAGGCCGAGCGCTACCGGGTCGGCCGGGTGCTGCTGGCGGGTGACGCGGCGCACATCCATCCGCCGACCGGCGGGCAGGGTCTCAACCTCGGTCTCCAGGACGCCTTCAACCTGGGGTGGAAACTGGCCGCCGAGGTCAACGGCTGGGCGCCGGAGGGCTTGCTCGACACGTACGAGGCCGAGCGGCACCCGGTGGCCGCGGACGTGCTGGACAACACCCGGGCGCAGTCCGAACTGCTGTCCCTGGCCCCCGGGTCGCAGGCGGTACGCCGACTGGTGACGGAGCTCATGGCCTTCGAGGAGGTGAACCGCCATCTGATCGAGAAGATCACCGCTCTCGGGGTCCGCTACGACTTCGGCGAGGGCCATGCACTCCTCGGCCGCCGGATGCGGGACATCGGCCTCAAGGAGGGCCGGCTGTACGAGCGGACGCACGCCGGCCGGGGTGTGCTGCTCGACCGGACCGGGCGGCTCACGGTCGCCGGGTGGGCCGACCGCGTGGAGCACGTCGTGGACGCCGCCGAGGAACTCGACGCACCCGCCGTCCTGCTGCGGCCCGACGGGCACGTGGCGTGGGCCGGTGACGAGGGGGACGAGAACGGGCTGCGCGACGCCCTGCGGAGGTGGTTCGGCGCCGAGGCGGCCGGCCCGCTGAACCGCCGTGCGCGGGCGGCGTTGACCGGGGCCTGAGGGTTCCGGCTCCCGCCGCGGGGCGGCCGGGGGACGGTCCGGCCGCCCGGACCCGGCCCGCCACGACCGGCGGGGGGCGCTTAGCCGACCGGAGCCGGCCCGCCTCACGTCCGGCGGGGGGTCGCTTGGCCTCCCGGACCCGGCCCGCCCCACGACCGGCGGGGCGGACCTCCGACCGGGGCCCCGGTGTGGCCTGCGGGCCGGGAGCCCGTTCGGTCAATGAGCGGTCGGCCTGCCGTTCCCCCACCGCGTGGCGACGCGCCGTCGGGCCGGGCCCGTGGCCGGGAACCGTCCGGTCCTGCGGACGCGCGGACGCTCCCCCCGCTCCCGGCCCTCCGGCGCCCGACGCCGCCCTCACCCCAGCAGCGCTCCGCCCGCCGCTTCCAGGACCCCCGCCACGCGGTCCCACGTCTCCTCGTCCCGCGCCACGGGCGGCAGCAGTTCGCCCGTGCCCGTGCCCCAGGTGGTGGCCAGGGCCACGGGGTCCTCACCGGTGGCCGCGGCGGCGGCCAGGGCCGCGGCGCCGAGGGCGACGAGTTCGCCGGCCGCGGGGACGACGAGCGGGCGGCCGGAGAGGCGGCGGACGGTCTCCGTCCAGGCGCGGCCGCGGGCGCCGCCGCCGATCAGACGCAGGGGGCGGTCGCGCACCGCCGGGTCGGCCGGGTCGAGGCCGCAGGCGTCGAGGAGGCCGTCGAGGGCGCGGAGCACCGTGAAGACGGCGCCCTCGTAGGCGGCGCCGAGGATCGCCCGCGGGTCGGTGGTGTGGCGGAGCCCGGTGACGAGCCCGGAGGCGTGGGGCAGGTCGGGGGTGCGTTCGCCGTCGAGGTACGGGAGGACGACCGCGCCGCCGCCGGGGCGGGTGTCCTCCCGGTCGAGGCCGAGGAGGGTGGCGAACCGGTCGACGGCGAGCGTGCAGTTGAGGGTGCAGGCGAGCGGGAGGTACGTCCCGTCGGCGGCGGCGAATCCGGCGAGCGCGGGGTCGGGACCGGCGGGACGGCTCCGGGTGGCGGCGAAGACCGTGCCGGAGGTGCCGAGGCTCACGACCGGGTGGTCCAGCAGGCCGGCGCCGCCGAGGCCGAGGCCGACGGCCGCGGCCATGTTGTCGCCGGTGCCGGCGGCGACCACGACGGTACGGGGCAGGCCGAGGGCCTCGGCGGCGGCGGGGGTGAGGGTGCCGGCGGGCGTGGCGCCGGTCGGGGCGACGGCGGGCAACAGGGCCCGGTCCAGGCCGAGGAGGTCGAGGACGGCGGGGTCGTAGGCGCGGTCGGCGGTGCGGTACCAGCAGGTGCCGGAGGCGTCGCCGGGGTCGGTGACCGCCGTGCCGGTGAGGCGTTCCGTGAGGTGGTCGTGCGGGAGGCGGACGCCGGTGGCGGCCTCGGCGACGGCGGGTTCGTGCTCGCGCAGCCACTGCCATTTCGCGGCGGTCATGGAGGCGACGGGGACGGAGCCGGTCCCGGCCTGCCAGGCGGCCGGGCCGCCGAGGCGGGTGGCGAGGGCGGCGGCCTGCGGTGCGGAGCGGGTGTCGTTCCAGAGGAGGGCGGGCCGGGCGGGCCGGCCGTTGGGGCCGAGGACGACGAGGCCGTGCTGCTGTCCGGCGACGGCGAGGCCGGTGACCGCCGAGGCGGGGACGCCGGCGTCCCGTACCGCCGCGCGGACCGCCGTGCCGAGGGCGGTCCACCACTGTGCCGGATCCGTCTCGCGGGCGCCTCCGGTGCCGGTGACGGTGTGGGGCGCCCGGGCGAGGGCGAGGAGTTCGCCGGTGCCGGCGTCGACGGCGGCGGCCTTGGTGGACTGCGTGGAGCTGTCCACGCCGATCACGACGGAGCGGCTCGGGGACACGCTCTCACCTCATCTCTTGTCTTCGTTCGGCCCGGAGCGGCGGTGGGGCGCGGTCCGGCGGGGACCGGGTGGCCGGCCGCCGGCCGGGTGTCGGGTCTGGCGCCGGGGGCGTCGCGTGGGGTAGGACTGGTGACGGATTAGTTATCGCAGAAAACAAATCGGGCCGCCAGTACCCGGCGCCCCTGACGACTTCGCAGAGGACACACCATGCCGGAGCGTTTCTCCCCCACCCCCGAGGACCGTTTCACCTTCGGCCTGTGGACCGTCGGCTGGCAGGGCCGCGACCCCTTCGGGGACGCCACCCGCCCCGCCCTCGACCCGGTCGAGACGGTGGAGCGCCTGGCCGCCCTCGGCGCGTACGGCGTCACCTTCCACGACGACGACCTCATCCCCTTCGGCGCCACGGACACCGAACGCTCCACGGCCGTCAAGCGCTTCCGGGCCGCCCTGGACCGCACGGGCCTCCAGGTGCCCATGGCCACCACCAACCTCTTCACCCATCCGGTCTTCAAGGACGGCGCCTTCACCGCGAACGACCGGGACGTGCGCCGCTTCGCGCTGCGCAAGACGATCCGCAACATCGATCTGGCCGTGGAGCTCGGCGCGACGGTGTACGTGGCGTGGGGCGGCCGCGAGGGCGCGGAGTCGGGTGCGGCCAAGGACGTGCGGGTGGCGCTGGACCGGATGAAGGAGGCGTTCGACCTGCTCGGCCAGTACGTCACCGAGCAGGGTTACGACCTGCGCTTCGCGATCGAGCCCAAGCCGAACGAGCCGCGCGGGGACATCCTCCTGCCCACCGTCGGGCACGCGCTGGCCTTCATCGAGCGGCTGGAGCGGCCGGAGCTGGTCGGGGTCAACCCGGAGACCGGGCACGAGCAGATGGCGGGGCTGAACTTCCCGCACGGCATCGCGCAGGCGCTGTGGGCGGGCAAGCTGTTCCACATCGACCTCAACGGCCAGTCGGGCATCAAGTACGACCAGGACTTCCGCTTCGGCGCCGGTGACCTGCGCCAGGCCTTCTGGCTCGTCGACCTGCTGGAGGACGCCGGTTACTCCGGCCCCCGCCACTTCGACTTCAAGCCGGTGCGGACCGACGGGATCGACGGGGTCTGGGAGTCCGCGAAGAACTGCATGCGGAACTATCTGATCCTGAAGGAGCGGGCCGCCGCCTTCCGCGCCGATCCGCGGGTCGTCGGCGCGCTGGCCGCGTCGCGGCTGCCGGAGCTGGCCGTGCCCACCGCCGCCGACGGTCTGGCCGCGCTGCTCGCCGACCCGACCGCGTACGAGACCTTCGACGCGGACGCGGCGGCCGCGCGTTCGATGGCCTTCGAGCACCTCGACCAGCTCGCCCTGGAGCACCTGCTCGCCGCCGGCTGAGGCCCGGGGCCGCCGGACCGGTCGGGACGCGCCGTCGATGCGCCGGCTCGTCGCGCGGACGCGGTCCCTGCGACACTGCGTACCGCGGGGTGACGGCTCGGCCCGGGGCCGTGCCGCCGCACGACCGGAGCCGTCGTCCCCGAGGAACCGCTGATGCGCGTCGCCCTGTTCGTCACCTGCGTCAACGACGCCGTGTTCCCGGCGACGGGCGTGGCGACGGTCCGGCTCCTGGAACGGCTGGGGGTCACGGTGGACTTCCCCACGGCCCAGAGCTGCTGCGGGCAGCCGCAGTTCAACACCGGCTACCGGCGGGAGACGCAGCCGCTGGTGCGGCGCACCGTGCGGGCCTTCGCCGGGTACGAGCACGTGGTGGTCCCCTCGGGTTCGTGCGCGGCGATGGTCCGCCACCACTATCCGCCGTTCGGTCCGGAGGCGGCGGACCTGGCGCCGCGTGTGCGCGAGTTGACGGAGTTCCTGGTCGACGTCCTGGGGGTGACGGACGTGGGCGCGTACTTCCCGCACAAGGTGGCGTACCACCCGTCCTGCCACGGTCTGCGGCTCCTCGGGCTCGGGGAGCGGCCGCGCCGGCTCCTGGCGGCGGTCAAGGGCCTGGACTTGGTGGAGCTGCCGGGCGCGGAGGAGTGCTGCGGCTTCGGCGGGACCTTCGCGGTGAAGAACCCGGACGTCTCCGCCGCGATGGGGGCGGACAAGCTCACCAACGCCCTGGCGACGGGTGCCGGCGTGCTGTGCGGCGCGGACAATTCCTGTCTGCTGCACCTGGACGGCCTGGCGAGCCGGCGGGGCGCGCCGCTGCGGACGGTGCATCTGGCGGAGATCCTGGCGAGCACGGAAGAGGAGCCCTGGCGATGAGCGGAACCTTCGTCGGCATGCCGGCGTTCCCGGAGGCGGCGCGGGTGGCGGTCGGTGATCCGACGCTGCGCGCCAATCTGCGGCACGCGACGCACACGATCCGCGACAAGCGGGCGCGGGCCGTGGCCGAACTGGACGACTGGGCGGAGCTGCGCGAGGCGGGGCGGCGGATCAAGGACCGGACGCTGCGTCATCTCGACACGTACCTCCTCCAGTTGGAGGAGTCGGTGACGGCGGCGGGCGGGACCGTGCACTGGGCGGCCGACGCGGCGGAGGCGAACCGGATCGTCACCGCGCTGGTGCGCGCCACCGGGGAGACGGAGGTCGTCAAGGTCAAGTCCATGGCCACCCAGGAGATCGGGCTCAACGAACATCTCGCGGCGGAGGGCATCGCCGCGTACGAGACGGATCTGGCGGAGCTGATCGTGCAGCTCGGCGAGGACCGCCCCTCGCACATCCTGGTGCCGGCCATCCACCGCAACCGGGGGGAGATCCGGGACATCTTCCGGGAGCGGATGGGGGCGTGGGGGCGGCCGGCGCCGGACGGGCTCGGGGACGCGCCGGCCGAGCTGGCGGAGGCGGCACGGCTGCATCTGCGGGAGAAGTTCCTGCGGGCGAAGGTGGGGATCTCGGGGGCCAACTTCATGGTGGCCGAGACCGGCACCCTCGTCGTGGTGGAGTCGGAGGGCAACGGCCGGATGTGCCTGACCCTCCCGGAGACCCTGATCTCCGTGGTCGGCATCGAGAAGGTGGTGCCGACCTGGCGGGACCTGGAGGTGTTCCTGCAGACCCTGCCGCGCTCGTCGACGGCCGAGCGCATGAACCCGTACACGAGCATGTGGACGGGGACGGCGGACGGCGACGGGCCGCGCGCCTTCCATCTGGTGCTGCTGGACAACGGGCGCACCGACGCGCTCGCCGACGAGGTGGGGCGGCAGGCGCTGCGCTGCATCCGCTGTTCGGCCTGTCTCAACGTGTGCCCGGTGTACGAGCGGGCCGGCGGGCACGCGTACGGCTCGGTCTACCCGGGCCCGATCGGCGCCGTCCTCACGCCGCAGCTGCGCGGCACCGCGAGCGAGGTCGACGCCTCGCTGCCGTACGCCTCCTCACTCTGCGGCGCCTGCTACGACGTGTGCCCGGTCGCCATCGACATCCCCGGGATCCTGGTCCACCTGCGGCGGCGGGTGGCCGAGGAGGGCGGCAAGGGGCACCGCCTGGAGAAGGCGGCGGTCCGGGCCGCGTCCTGGCTGCTCGACCGTCCCGCGGCGCTCGCGGCGGGCGAGCGGTTGGCGTCCGCGAGCCGCGCGGTGCTGCCGAAGCGGCTGCCCGGGCCGGGCGTCGGCCGGTGGACCGAGCACCGGGACCTGCCCGAACTGCCCGCCGAACCCTTCCGCGACTGGTGGAGGAAGAACCGCGCATGACGTCCCCGTCCTCCGCACGCGAGCGGATCCTCGCCCGGGTGAGGGCCGCCGTCGCCGGTTCGCCGGAGGCCCTTCCGGTCGCCCGCGACTACCGTACGAGCCACGCCGCCGCCGATCCGGCGGCGATGCTCGACCTGCTGCACGAGAACCTGGCCGACTACCGTGCCCGGGTGCACCGCACCGGGCCCGGGGGGCTCGCCGAACTGATCGGGCGGGTCCTCGCCGAGCGGGGCGCGCGCAGCGTCGCCGTCCCGCCCGGCCTGCCCGCCGCGTGGCTCGCGCGGACGGCGGCCGAGCGGCGGACGGACGGGCCGCCGCCGCTCGCACCGGCGGAACTGGACGCGACGGACGCGGTGGTGACGGGGTGTGCCCTCGCCGTCGCCGAGACCGGCACGATCGTCCTGGACGGCGGTCCGGGGCAGGGCCGCCGGGCGCTCACGCTCGTGCCCGACCTCCACCTGTGCGTGGTGCGGGCCCCGGAGCAGGTGGTGGCCTCCGTACCGCTCGCCCTCCCCCGGCTGGACCCGGCGCGCCCGCTCACCTGGGTCTCGGGCCCGTCCGCGACGAGCGACATCGAGCTGGACCGGGTGGAGGGGGTGCACGGCCCCCGCACGCTGGAGGTCGTCCTGGTGACGGAGGCCTGAGGAGCGGGGTCCCGTCCGGTCCGGGTCAGGCCGATTCCCGCCGGACCAGGGCGGTCGGCAGGATGACCGCCGAGGGCTCCTCGCCGGCGATCCGGGCGAGGAGCGTGCGGACCATCTCGGCGCTGATCCGGTCCCAGGGCTGGCGGATCGTGGTCAGGGCGGGCCGGGAGGAGAGCGCCGCCGGGGAGTCGTCGAAGCCGCCGACGGCGACGTCCTCGGGGACCCGGCGGCCGGCGCGGGCGAGGGCGTCGAGGACGCCCTGGGCCATCAGGTCGGAGGCGACGAAGACGGCGTCGATGTCGGGGGCGCGCTCCAGGAGGACGCGGGCGGCCTCCTCGCCGCTGGCCCTGCTGTAGTCGCCGGTGGCGATCAGGGCCTCGTCGGCCGGCAGGCCGCACTCGGCGAGGGTCTCCCGGTAGCCGGCGAGGCGCTCGACCCCGCCGGGGGTGTCGAGGGGGCCGCCGACGGTGGCGATCCGGCGCCGCCCGGAGGCGTACAGGTGGCGCACCATGTCACGGGCGCCCTCGCGGTCGTCGGCCGCGACGTAGCCGATGCGGGCGGTCTGCCCGAGCGGTTTGCCGCAGGCGACGACGGGGACGCCGGCCTCGTGCAGGCGGGTGACGACGGGATCCCCGGAGTGGCTGGAGACGAGGAGGACGCCGTCGACGTGGCCGGCCTCGATGTAGCGGAGGTTGCGGCGGCGTTCGTCCTCGGTGCCCGCGATCATGAGGATGAGCGGGATGTCGCGGTCGGCGAGGGCCTGGGTGCAGGCGCGCAGGAGGACGTTGAAGTTGGGGTCCTCGAAGAAGCGCTCCTGCGGTTCGGTCAGGAGGAAGGCGACCGAGTCGGACCTGCCGGTGATGAGGGAGCGGGCGTGCCGGTTGACCACGTACCCGGTGCGGCGGATGGCGGCCTCGACGGCGGCCTTGGCGGTGGGGCTGACGTAGTGGCCGCCGTTGAGGACACGGGAGACGGTGCCGCGCGAGACGCCCGCCTCGCGGGCCACGTCGTGGATGGTCGCCGGGCGGCGCCTGCTCGCTGCTGTGCTCATGCTGTGGTTCCCCTCGATCCCCTGTGTTCAGGACTTTACGGCGCCGGAGAGCAGGTCGAGGCTCCAGAAGCGCTGGACGACGAGGAAGAGGGCGACGAGCGGGGCGATGGCCAGGAGGGCGCCGGTGATGACCAGCGTGTAGAGGGCGGGCTGGGAGGCGCCCTGCTTGAGGAGGGTGAACAGGCCGACCGTCATGGGGAACTTCTCGTCGTCGCCGAGCATGATGAAGGGCAGCAGGAAGTTGTTCCAGATGGCGACGAACTGGAAGAGGAAGATCGTCACCAGGCCCGGGGACAGGATGGGGACGGCGATCCGAAGGAAGATGCGCCATTCACCGGCGCCGTCCATGCGGCCCGCCTCGACCAGCTCCATGGGGATGGCGGCCTCGGCGTAGACCCGGCCGAGGTAGACCCCGTACGGGGAGAGGATCAGCGGCAGCAGTACCGAGGCGTAGGTGCCGGTGAGGCCGGCCTCCGCCATCAGCAGGTACTGCGGGACGGCGAGGATGACCGGCGGCATGAGGACGCCGGTGAGCATGACGTTGAAGAAGGCCTCGCGGCCGGGGAAGCGGTGGACGGCGAGGGCGTATCCGGCGAGCGCGGAGACGGCGGTGGACAGGGCGGCTCCCAGGCCCGCGTACAGCACGGAGTTGAGCATCCAGCGCCAGTAGATGCCCTCGCGGTAGGCGGTGAGGTCGGTGACGTTGTCGCCGAGGCCGGTGCCGGGCAGGAAGGTGAAGGTGGAGAAGAGCGCGTCGCCCGGTTTGGTGGCGGCGACGAGGACCCAGGCGACGGGCAGCAGGCAGTAGAGGGCGCCGAGGACGAGGGCGGCGGTGGGGAGCAGCGCGGTGCGGCGGGGGCCTGCGGTGGCCGCGCCCGTGGCGGGGGGCGGGGCCTGGGCGACGCCGGGGGTGGTGCCGGCGGCGGGGGCCGCCTTGCGCGCGGACGGGGAGGCGAACCCGGTCATCGGCCGGCTCCTTGTGTGGTGCGGCGGTGGGAGACGCGGAGGAGGGCGAAGGAGAGCACGAAGGTGGCGAGGGCGAGGATCACGGCGGTGGCGGAGGCGGCGTGGATGTTCCCGCCGGTGAAGGCGTCGTTGTAGACCTTCATCAGCGGACTCCAGGTGGAGGGGATGCCGTTGGTGAGCGGCCGGAGCGTGGTGGGCTCGTTGAAGACCTGGAGGGTGGCGATCACCGAGAAGAAGAAGGTGAGCACCAGGGAGGGCGCCACCATCGGGATCTTGATGCGCAGGGCGATCTGGAACTCGGAGCAGCCGTCCAGCTTGGCCGCCTCGTGGACCTCGGCGGGCAGGGAGCGCAGGGCCGTGTAGATGACGATCATGTTGAAGCCGGTGCCGCCCCAGACGGCGATGTTGGCCATCGCGAGGTAGAGGGGGCCGCCGTCCATCAGGTCGGGCCGCGGAAGGCCGAGCCGGTCCAGGAGGAAGTGGAAGGGGCTGACGTCCGGGAGGTAGAGGAAACCCCAGAGGACGGCGGCGATGACGCCGGGGACGGCGTACGGGAGGAAGATCGCGAGCCGGGCGAAGGAGCGGGCCCGGACGCGCTCGGAGTCGAGCAGGAGCGCGAAGAGGAGGGCGAGGCCGAGCATGACGGGGACGACGATGACGCCGTAGCCGAGGACGCGCAGGGCGCCGGCGGTGAATTCGGGGTCGGTGAGGGCGGAGGTGTAGTTCGCCAGGCCGGCCCAGACCTCCGACTTGGCGCCCTTGCCGAGACCGAGCCCCTTGACCTCGATCTTGTGGAAACTGAGGCGGATCGCGTAGCCGATGGGCAGGGCGAAGAAGAGGAGGAAGAGGACGGCGGCGGGAAGGAGGAAGCCGTACGGGGCCGTCTTGACCCCGTACGACCGGCGCACGCCCCGGGCGGGCTGCGTCACGGGGCGACCTCGAAGCCCTGCTTCCGCAGATCGGCGACGGTGGTGTTCCGGACGCTGGTGAGGGCGGTACCGAAGGCGGCCCGCGTCCGGGCCTTGGCGGCCTTGCCGAACTCGTCCTTGAAGGAGGTGTAGGCGACGTTCACGTTGGGGCCCCAGGCGGCCGGGGCGGTGGTCTTCGCGATCTCGGCGGCGCGGGCGTAGAAGTCCGGCTGGTTGGTGAAGAAGTCGGGGGCCTTGGCGAGGGCGCCGCTGGTCTGCGCGGCGGTGGCGGCGGGGTAGATGCCGCTCTCCTTGACCAGGGCCGCGAGGGCCTTGGGATCGGTGTTCAGCCAGACGGCGAACTCGGCGGCGGCCTCCTTGTGCTTCGAGTCGGAGGTGACGGCGGTGGAGGAGCCGCCCCAGCTGCCGGTGGCGGAGGCACCGCGGGTCCACTGCGGGAGGGGCGCCATGGCCCACTTGCCTTTGGTGGCGGGGGCGGCGGTGGTCAGGGTGCCGGGGGCCCAGACGGCGGAGACCCAGGCGAGCTGTTCGCCGGTGTTGAGGGCCTTGTTCCAGGCGGGGGTGTACATGGGCTGGTTGTCGATGGCGCCCTCGGCGACGAGGCCGCCCCAGAAGTCGGCGACCTTCCGCGTGGCGGGATCGTCGATGCCGACCTTCCAGGTGTCGCCCTCGAAGGTCCACCACCGGGCGCCCGCCTGGTGGGCAAGCCCGGCGAAGAGGCCGGAGTCGTTGGCGGAGAAGGTGGTCAGGGCCTTGCCGGGGGCCTTCGCCTTCAGGGCGCGGGCGGTGGCGGCGAACTCGTCCCAGGTGGTGGGGACGGTCAGGCCGTACTGCCGGAAGAGGTCGGCGCGGTAGTAGAACATCATCGGCCCGGAGTCCTGCGGGAGGGCGTAGACGGCCTCGCCGCCGAAGGTGGTCTGCTGCCAGATGCCGGGGGCGAACGCGTCCTCGACGCCCCGGGTCTCCTTCGCGATGTCGGCGAGGGCGTCGTTGCTCACGAGGGTCGGGAGGGCCTGGTACTCGGCCTGGACCAGGTCGGGGCCCTCGTGGGCCTTGGCCGCGGTGATGATCTTCGTGACCAGGTCGTCGCCGGAGGCCTGCTTCTGCACCGTGACGCGGATGTCGGGGTGTTCGGCGTTCCAGAGGGCGGCGACCTTGTCCATGCCGGGGGCCCAGGCCCAGTAGGTGAGTTCGACCGGACCGGATCCGGCGCCCTCCCCGCCGCCGGAACCGGAGCCGCAGGCGGTGAGCGCGGTGGCGCCGAGGAGGACGGCGGTGGCGGCGGCGAGACCGCGGCGCGTGATGTGGGGCATGGATGGGTTCTCCCTGACCGAAAGGGGCCTCTCCTTCGGGCGGAGAGGCCGACCATGCGTCTGTGAGCGTTCACAGTAGAGAAACGTTCCAGACACTTGTCAATGGTTGTTCCTGTGCGGTTATGTTGCGTTGCCACATCGAGATCTGGTGTGTGCACGTTCCCATGTGCGGGATTCTTCACCGTCCGAGGTTTCAGGAGAGACTCATGCCGCAGACCGCTCCGAGGGGCCTGCACCGGCTCGCCTTCGGCGGGGACTACAACCCCGAACAGTGGCCGGAAAGCGTCTGGCAGGAGGACGTCCGGCTCATGCGCGAGGCCGGCGTCACCATGGTGAGCGTCGGGATCTTCTCCTGGGCCCTTCTGGAACCCGAGCGCGGCCGGTACGACTTCGGCTGGCTCGACCGGCTCCTCGACCTGCTGCACGAGCACGGCATCCGCGTCGACCTCGGCACCCCGACGGTCGTCCCGCCCGCCTGGTTCTACCGCCTCCACCCCGAGGCGCTGCCGGTCACCGCCGAGGGCGTGCGGTACTCCCACGGCTCACGCGGGGCGATCTGCCACAGCTCCCCCGCCTACCGCGCGGCCGCCGCGGGAATCACCACCGAGCTGGCCCGCCGCTACGGCGGTCACCCGGCCCTCGCCCTCTGGCACGTCCACAACGAGTACGGCGTGCCCGTCAGCGCCTGCTACTGCGACACCTGCGCCGCCCACTTCCGCCACTGGCTCGACCGGACCTACGGTTCCGTCGAAGCCGTCAACGAGGCCTGGGGCACCGCCTTCTGGGGCCAGCGCTACGGCTCCTACGAGGAGATCGACCCGCCGCGCGCCACCCCCACCGCCCACAATCCGGCCCAGCGGCTCGACTACCGCCGCTTCGCCGACGCGACCCTCCTGGAGAACTTCCGGACGGAACGCGACATCCTGCACGGCCTGGCGCCCGGCATCCCGGTCACCACCAACTTCATGACGGCGCTCAGCCAGTGCGACTCCGTCGACTACTGGGCCTGGGGCCGCGAGGTCGACCTCGTCACCAACGACCACTACCTGATCACCGACGGGCGCCGCACCCACGTCAATCTGGCGATGGCCGCCGACCTCACCCGCTCCGTCGCGGGCGGCGCCCCCTGGCTGCTCCTGGAACACTCCACGTCCGGGGTGAACTGGCAGGCCCGCAACCCGGCCAAGCGGCCCGGTGAGATGGCCCGCAACTCCCTCGCCCACGTGGCCCGGGGCTCCGAGGGCGCCCTGTTCTTCCAGTGGCGCCAGTCCCGGCGCGGGGCGGAGAAGTTCCACTCGGCGATGGTGCCGCACGGCGGCACCGACACCCGGATCTGGCGGGAGGTCGTCGCCCTCGGCGCCGGCCTCGACGCGCTCGCCGAGGTGCGGGGCACCCGCACCGTGCCGGACGTGGCCATGCTCTGGGACTGGCACTCCTGGTGGGCGCAGAGCCTCGAATGGCGGCCGAGCGAGGCCCACGACGCCCGCGAGCGGGCCGACAGCTTCTACGAGACGCTGTACGACCGGCACCTGACCGTCGACTTCGCCCACCCGGAGTCCGACCTGTCGGCCTATCCGCTGGTCGTCGTGCCCGCCCTCTACCTGACGACCGAGGCCGCCGGGGAGAACCTCCGCGCCTACGTGGAGAACGGCGGCACGCTCGTCGTCTCGTACTTCTCCGGGATCGTCGACGAACACGACGCCGTGCACCCGGGCGCCTACCCGGGCGCCCTGCGCGAGGTCCTCGGCCTCACCGTGGAGGAGTGGTCCCCACTCCTGGACGACCAGCGCGTGCGTGTCACCGGCCCCGGCGGCGCCTCGCTCACGGGCGACGTGTGGACCGAGTTCGTCGTGCCGCGAGGGGCGGAGACCGTGTGGTCGTACGCGGACGGGCCCGCCGCCGGCCGGCCCGCCGTGACCCGGCACCGACTCGGGCGCGGCACCGCCTGGTACGTCTCCACCCGGCTCGACGCGGACTCGCTGGACGCGATCGTGGCGGCCGCCTGCGAGGACGCGGGGGTGCCCGGCCGTCCGGGACTGCCGCGCGACGTGGAGGTCGTGCGCCGCGCCGGTCCCGGGGGCCACTACCTCTTCGCGCTCAACCACTCCCCCGAGGACGCCGGGGTGCCGCTCGGCGGCACCGGAACGGAACTCCTCGGCGGGAAGCCGGCCGCGGGCACGCTCACCGTCCCGGCCGGCGGTGTCGCGGTCGTACGCCTGGACTCCTGACCGTCCCGTCCCCGGCCCCGCCGTGACCGGCCGGAGGGCCGGCCCAGGACTCCCCGGGGGCGACGGCCCGAGCGGCGCCGCCCCCGGGTGAGCGGTACGGCGCCCCCGCCCGTACCGCGCGCACCACCGCGTGCCGTGTGCCCATCGGCACCACACGCACCACGCACACCACGCACCACCGCGTGCCGCTCGCTCCACCGGCACACGCGCGGCACCCGCACCACCTGTGAGGCACCACCCCATCACTCCGCCACCGTCGAAGGGACTCGACGATGCACTGCGTACGACGGCGACTCCGCCTGCGAGCCGCGGCCCTCACCGCCGCCCTGTCCGCCCTGCTCCTGGCCCCGCTGCCCGCCGCCCCCCGGGCGCAGGCCGCCTCCACCCTGGTCAACGCCGGGTTCGAGAGCGACGGGACCGGGACCGCCACCCCCGCCGGCTGGTCCACCTACTCGGCCACCGGCCACCACGCGGCCTCCTTCACGGAGGCGGGCGGGCGCGGCGGCGGCCACCGCCTCTCCCACTGGTCGTCCTCCGCCTACCGGGTGGAGACCTACCAGTACCTCTCGGGCCTCGCCAACGGCACCTACACCCTGAGCGCCTGGGTCCGTTCCAGCGGCGGCCAGAACGCCGCGCATCTGGCCCTGCGCAACTGCGGCTCGGCCGAGCAGCGCACCGACCTGCCGGTCACCCCGAACGGTGCGTGGATCCGGATCGTGACCTCGGTCCGCGTCACCACGGGCGCCTGCACCGTCAGCGTCAACTCCGATGCCAGGGCCGGGAACTGGCTGAACGTCGACGACCTCACCCTCACCCCCGGATCGACGGGCCTCGCCGTCAAGGGCGTGGATCTGTCCTCCCTGCGCAAGAGCGAGGACCTCGGCGGGATCTACCGGGGCGGCACCGGCACCGCCGGTGACCCGGTCGCCCTGCTGCGGAACGCCGGCGCCACCTACGGCCGGCTCAAGGTGTGGGTGAACCCGGCCGACGGCTACAACGACAAGGCCCGCGTCCTCGCCACCGCGCAGCGCGTCAAGGCCCAGGGCATGAAGCTCCTCGTCGACTTCCACTACTCCGACATCTGGGCCGACCCGGGCGCCCAGACCAAGCCCGCCGCCTGGCAGGGGCACGCGTACGACCGGCTCAGGACGGACGTGTACGACCACACGTACGACGTCCTGAACGCCCTGAAGGCGCAGGGCACCCCCGCCGACATGGTGCAGATCGGCAACGAGATCAACACCGGCATGCTGTGGCCCGAGGGCTCGACCACCGACTGGCCGCGGCTCGCCGGTCTGCTGAAGTCCGGCATCGCCGCCGCCAAGGCGGTCTCGCCGTCCGCCCAGATCGCGCTCCACCTCGCGCACGGCGGCGACAACGCCCTGTACCGGAACTGGTTCGACAACGCGGCCGCCCAGGGCGTCCCCTACGACGTGATCGCGCTGTCCTTCTACGGCTACTGGCACGGCCCCCTGTCCGCGCTCCAGGCCAATCTGGACGACGTCTCCGCCCGGTACGGCAAGAAGGTCCTCGTCGTGGAGACGGCCTACCCGTTCCGCCTGGACAGCGAGGACGCGCACGAGAACATCATCGACCGGACCTCGGAGCTGGTGCCCGGCTATCCGGCGAGCCCGGCCGGCCAGTCGGCCTGGCTGCGGGACGTGATGAACGTGGTGGAGGCGGTGCCGAACGGCCGCGGGCTCGGCGTCGTGTACTGGGAGCCCGCCTGGACCGCCGTCGCGGGCAACGGCTGGGACCCGGCCGACCCCGCCTCGGGCAACGGCTGGGAGAACCAGGCCCTGTTCGACTACGACAGCAGGCTGCTGCCGGCGGCCTCCTGGTTCGCCCACCGCTGACCCTTCGCCGCAGGGGACCGGGCCCGTTCTAGCGCGGGTCGCGGAAGCCCAGGCGGGCCGAGAGGTCGCGGGCGCCGCGCACGGCCAAGGCCGTCAGTTCGTTCTCGCGCTCCTCGCTCCAGCGGTGGACGGGGACGGAGACGGAGAGGGCGGCCACCACCCGGCCGCCGCGGTCGCGTACCGGCGCGGCGACGCAGCTCACGTCCGGGTTGGACTCCCGCTGCTCGACGGCGACGCCGAGGATCCTGATCTCGGCGAGCGCGGCGCGCAGCGCGTCCGGGTCGGTGAGGCTGTTCGGGGTCATCGCCGTCAGTTCGCGCCCGTCGAGGCGGGCTTCGAGCTCGGCCTCGGGGAGGGTGGCGAGCAGCATCTTGCCGACCGCCGTGCAGTGGGCGGGGAGGCGGCGGCCCGTGGCGGAGACCATCCGTACGGCGTGGGTGGAGTCCACCTTGGCGATGTAGATGACGTCCAGGTCCTCCAGGAGCGCCACGTGCACCGTCTCGCCGCAGGTCTCGGCCACCTCGTGGGCGACCTGCCGTCCCTCGGCCGCGAGGTCGAGCTGCTCGGCGTAGCGGCTGCCGAGCTGGTAGGTGCGCACGCCGAGGCGGTAGCGGCCGGGCTGGTCGGGCACGGGCACCAGGTAGTTGCGGGCGGCCAGGGTGGAGACCAGTTCGTGGGTGGTGGTGCGCGGCAGCCGGAGGCGGCGGGTGATCTCGGGGGCGGAGAGCGTCCCGTCCCCCTGGAGGAAGAGTTCCAGTATGTCGAACGCCCTGGTCACCGCGGGAACGAGTCGTCCCATGGCCCCCACCTCACCCTCGCGCCGTTCGATATTCCGTAGCACGACCGAAATCGCGGACAGAGACTAGCCGGGCGCCGGGGAGGGGGCAACGGCCGGGACCGGACGCTCCGGTGCCCCGGGCGGGCCCGTTGACACCCCGGCGGGCCGCCGCCTACGGTCACGCCGCCTCACCGGCCCGCACCCCACCGGCCGGACGTCCCCCCGTTCACGTCCCAGGGAGCAACCGCCGTGCGCATCACGGGAATCACCACACATGTCGTCGGTACGCCGTGGCGCGATCTGACGTACGTCCTGGTCCACACGGACGAGGGGCTGACCGGCGTCGGGGAGACCCGGATGCTGGGGCACACCGACGCGCTGCTCGGCTATCTGCGGGAGGCGGAGGTCAACCACATCGCGGGTTCCGACCCCTTCGCGGTGGAGGACCTGGTGCGGCGCATGAAGTACGGGGACTTCGGGCGGGCCGGTGAGATCGTCACGTCCGGGATCGCCGTCGTGGAGATGGCCTGCTGGGACATCAAGGGCAAGGCGCTGGGCGCGCCCGTGTGGCAGTTGCTCGGGGGGAAGGTGACCGAGCGGGTGAAGGCGTACGCGAACGGCTGGTACACCACCGAACGGACCCCCGAGGGATACCACGCGGCGGCGCGCGGGGTGGTGGAGCGCGGCTACCGCGCGCTGAAGATCGACCCCTTCGGGAACGGCCGTCTGGAGCTGGACGCGGCGGCCTCGCGGTACGCGGTCTCCCTCGTCGAGGCGGTCCGGGACGCGGTCGGGCCGGACGTGGAACTCATGGTGGAGATGCACGGGCGTTTCTCGCCCGCGACGGCGGTACGGCTGGCGCGCGAGCTGGCGCCGTACCGGCCGGCGTGGCTGGAGGAACCGGTGCCGCCGGAGAACCTCAAGGCGCTGGCGAAGGTGGCGGAGAGGGTGGAGATGCCGGTGGCGACCGGGGAGCGGATCCACGACCGGATCGAGTTCCGGGAGCTGTTCGAGTCGCAGGCCGCGGACATCATCCAGCCGGATGTCGGGCACATCGGCGGCATCCTGGAGGCCCGCAAGCTGGCCGCCACCGCCGAGACCCACTACGTGCTGGTCGCCCCGCACAACGTGGGCGGCGCGGTCCTCACCGCCGCCTCCCTCCAACTGGCTGCCTGCACGCCGAACTTCAAGATTCTGGAGCACTTCAACGACTTCGCCGACGCGGAGATCGCGAAGGTGGTGCGCGGGGCGCCCGAGGTGGACCCGGAGACCGGTTGCTTCACGATCTCGTACGCCCCGGGCCTCGGCGTCGAGCTCGACACCGAGGCCGCCGCGGCCTTCCCGCGGCAGCGGGCCCGGTTCGACCTGTGGGCCGAGGGCTGGGAGCGGAGGCGGCCGGCGTGACCGCCGCGACCGGCCGGGCGGTCCTCGTCGACCGGCCGGGTTCACACCGCCTGATCACCCGGCCCGTCCCCGTCCCCGGACCGGGTGAGGTGCGGGTACGGGTGGCGGCGGCCGGGATGTGCGGGAGCGACCGCGAGCTGTACGAGGGCCGCCGGGCCGCCGGTTACGTCCGCTACCCGGTCGTGCCCGGCCACGAGTGGGCGGGCACCGTCGAGGCGGTCGGTGCCGGGGTGGACGGGGCGCTGGTGGGCCGGCCGTGCGTCGCGGAGGGCACCCGCTCCTGCGGGACGTGCGAACGGTGCCGGGACGGGGAGACGAGCCTGTGCGCGGCCGGGTACGCGGAGACCGGTTTCACCGAACCGGGCGCCTTCGCCGACCACCTGCTGGTCCCGGCGCGGCTGCCGCACCCGCTGCCGGAGGGGGCGGACCCGCGGGCGGCCGCGCTCCTGGAGCCCGCCGCCGTGATCGCCGGGGCGGTACGGGCCGGCCGGCCCCGGCCGGGCGGGCGCGTCGCCGTCGTGGGCGCCGGAACCCTCGGGATGCTCGCCGTCCAGTGGCTCGTCGCCTCCTCCCCCGCCGAGCCGGCCGTGATCGAGCCGCGTGCCGCCCGGCGCGCGCGGGCCCTCGGCCTCGGGGCGAGCCGTGCGCTCGACCCGGCGGAGGCGGTGGAGGCGGAGGGCCGCTTCGACCTGGTGGTGGAGACGGCGGGGGCGCCGGCGACGGCCGCCGCGTCCTGCCGGCTCGCCCGCCGGGGCGGCCGGGTGGTGCTGACCGGGATGTTCAGGGAAGGGGCGGCCGGCATCGACCCGGTGCACCTGTCGGACAGTCAGCTGGAGGTCCGCAGTGTCTTCGGCGCCTCGTCGGCGGCCTGGGCGGACGCGGTCCGCGCCTTCTCCGCCGGCCTGCTCGCCCCGGCCGCGCTCGTGACGCACACCTTCCCGCTGGAACGGTTCGGTGAGGCGCTCGCCCTGGTGGGCGGGGGCGATCCGGCGACCGGCAAGGTGCTGCTCGTGCCCTGAGCTGAGCACGGAACCCGTCCGTCGAAGCGCTTCGACATTTCCGTGTCCACGCTCTGGACACGTCAAACACGGTCGGGTTACCGTCGCGTGGGTCGCCACCGCGCTCGCTCGACACCTTCGTCGAAGCGTTTCACCCCCACACGGGCCCACGGGAGAACGGATGGTCACGCTCGCCGAGGTCGCCCGGCACGCCGGAGTGTCGGCCAGCACGGTGAGCTACGTCCTCAGCGGGAAGCGCCCGATCTCCGACGGCACCCGGCAGCGGGTCCGGGCCAGCATCGAACAGCTCGGCTACCAGCCGCACGCGGGCGCCCGCGCCCTCGCCAGCAGCCGTTCCCGGATCATCGCGCTCATGGTGCCCCTGCGCACCGACATGTACGTGCCGGTGATGCTGGACATCGCGGTCGCCGTCGCCACCACCGCCCGTGTCCACGGCTACGACGTCCTGCTCCTCACCGGCGAGGAGGGTCCCTCCGCGCTGCGCCGGGTCACCGGCAGCGGGCTGGCGGAGGCGGTGATCCTCATGGACGTGCAGCTCCACGACGAGCGGCTCGCCGTGCTGCGGACGGCGGGGCCGCCGGCCGTCCTCGTGGGGCTGCCCGCCGACCCGGCGGGACTCAGCTGCGTGGACCTCGACTTCGCGGCGGCCGGCGCCCTGTGCGTGGACCACCTGGCCGCCCTCGGCCACCGGGAGATCGCCGTGGTCGGCGAGGCCCCCGGCGTGTACGCCCGGCACACCGGCTTCGCCGAGCGCACCCTGCGCGGCCTGCGGGAGCGGGCGGAGCGGCTCGGTGTGGGTCTGCTGCACCGGGCGTGCGAGGGGAGCCACGACGCCGTGGCCGGGGTGCTGGCCCGCATCCTGGACGAACGGCCGGGGGTCAGCGCCTTCGTCGTGCAGAACGAGACGGCGCTCGAGCCGCTCCTCGCCCTGCTCCGCCGCACCGGCCGGGCCGTGCCCGAGGACGTGTCGGTGGTGGCGGTCTGTCCGGAGGCGGTCGCCGCGCAGGCCTCCGTACCGCTCACCTCGGTGGCCATCCCGGCGCAGGAACTCGGCCGGCGGGCGGTGGAGCGGCTCGTCGCCCGGCTCGCGGACCCCGTGGCGCGGGCGGGGGCCGAGCTGCTCCCTCCGGTCCTCACCGTGCGGGAGAGTTCGGGCCCGCCTCCGCGGCGGCGTCCGGCCGGCCGGTGACGGCGGGCGCCGGTCCCTCGACGACCGCGTCCTCGCCCGCGCGCAGCTCCAGCGTGCGGGTGCCGCCGGGGTGCCGGAGGGTGACGGCGGCGTCGCGGGCGGGACGTACGACGGCCCGGTGGCCGGCCGGGGACCAGCTGAGGTCGACGCGGGCGCCGAACCGGGTCCGTACGCCGGTGACGCGGCCCGCCGGCCAGTGGTCGGGCACGGCGGGCAGCAGGACGAGCCGGTCGGGGCGGGACCGGACGAGTGCCTCCAGGACGAGGGCGGGCAGGGCGTGGGCGGCGTCGGCGTTGTAGACGTTCCGGCCCGGGTAGTGGGCGCTCATGAGCGAGTGGTGGAAGTAGTCGCCGGTGAGCACCCGGGTGAGCGCCTCCGCGGTGCGGTGGGCGTCGCCCAGGCGGGCGGCGACGAGGCCGTGGTGGAGGTGGCCGTGGGCGGAGCCGTTCTCGCTGCCGCGCAGGGCGAGGGCCCGCAGGGCGGCGCGGGCGAGCCCGGGGGTGTCCTGCGGGTCGATCTCGTCCAGCGGCCACACCGGGTAGAGATGGCTGAGGTGCCGGTGGTCGTAGCGGTCGCCGAGACCGGGCCGGGCCCATTCGGCGAGCGCCCCGTCCTCGTTGACCCGGTAGGGGGGCAGCCGGTCGGCGAGGGCGCGCAGGCGGCCGGCGTCGGCGGGTGGGAGCCGGTCGGCGGCGGCGCGCAGGGCGTGCCGGGCGGCGGCGAGGTCCATGGTGGCGTTGACCGCGCCCCAGCTTCCGCCGCGCGGGCGGTTCTCCGGGGAGTAGGAGGGGACCACCACCAGTCGGCCGTCGGGTTCGGTGCGGGTGAGGAAGTCCTCGTAGAAAGCGGCCAGTTCGGCGAGGATCCCGGTGAGCCACGGGTCGCGCCGGCCGTCGGCCTCCTCCTGGTCGAGCAGGGGTTTGAGCAGCCAGTCCGCGCCCGCCGTCCACAGGTGGAGGGGGTAGGCGCGGCTGAAGTGGTAGGTGTGCCCGCACACGCCGTCGGTGTGGGAGGGGGCGACGATGCCCCGGGCGCCGAAGATCGCCCGCGCGTTGTCCCGCCAGTGGTCCAGCTGGCCCCGGATCAGGGCGGCCTGGGCCCGTGTCACCTCGGGCAGGTCCGCGGCGACGGCGGAGGCGGTCTGGAGGTTGAGGTTGGCGTTGGTGGTGAAGGCGCCGGACCAGGCGGTGTCCCAGTCGCCGGTCCACAGTCCGGTGAGCCGGGGCGGGAGCATGCCGGAGGAGCAGAGCAGGTGGTGCCGGCCGGCGGCGAAGAGGCGTTCGAGGAGGGCGGGGCTGCGGGGGCGGCGCAGGAGCGCGGAGCCGGGCAGTGCCCGTTCGGCCGGGTCGGCGCGGAGGTCGAGGACGACGCGCCGGTAGGCGGGGCGGTGCAGGGCGGTGTGGCGGGCGAGCAGCCGCGCGTACAGCGCGGCGGGCCCGGGTGAGCGGCGCCCCCGGCCCGCGGTGACGAGCAGGGCGCGCAGGGCGTCGGCCTCGGTCTCCGGGTCGAGCTCTCCCGCGTGGCGGCGGACCCGGGTGAGCAGCAGCAGACGGCCGGCGCCCTCGACGCGTACGCCCCGGGCGGTGAGGGTGGTGCGGCCGGAGTCGGTGCGGAGCAGGGTGACGCCGGTGTAGCCGAGCGGGCTGTCGGGGTAGCGGATCCGCAGGGTCAGCACGGTCTCGCCGGCGGAGCAGGCGGTGCCGCGTGCCACGCCGGCCGCGGCGGGGGCGCCGGGCAGCCGCTCGTCGAGGGTGATCTCGGCGGTGGGGCCGGGGGCGGTGACGTACTGGACGAGGACGTCGTCGGCGCGGGAGACGAAGACCTCGGCGCGGCGTGCGCCGGAGACCGAGGCGACGAGGCCGGTGGTGAAGTCGACGGACCGCCGGACGGGGGCGGCGGGGTGGCCCGGCGGGCGCCGGATCCGGGTCTGGAAGGCGGGGTGGAAGGGCGCGACCCACCGCAGGGGGCGGCCGTCGGTGAAGTGCTCGGCGGCGGTCGTGTCCCCCGCGAGGAGGGCGTCCTGGAGGGCGGGGAACGCGGCGGCGAGCCGGGGCGGGTCGGTGTCGCCGGGGGCGTGGTGGGGCCGTACGAGCGTGTGGTGGGTGACGATCACCCGGTCGTCGGCGGGGTCGCCGTGGACCAGCGCGCCGTGGCGGCCGTTGCCGGTGAGGTAGGCGTCCTCCCAGCGGGCGGCGGGCGCCGGTTCCCAGGTGCCGTGGACGGGGCCGCGGGTCACGGTGCGGCCTCCAGGACGGCGGCGGCGAACCGGTCGAGGCGGACGGCCCTCTCGGCGCGCTCGCCCGTGAGCAGGTCGCGGTGGGGACCGGGCAGGGGGACGGTGACGGGTTCGCTGCCGTGGTGGAGGAGGAAGAGGAGGTCGCCGCGGCGGACGGCCTCGACGCCCGGGGGCAGGTCGTCCAGGACCGGGCGGACACCGGCCCCGGCGGCGACCGCGGCGAGCAGGGCGCTCAGGGCGGCGGGTTCGGGGAGGGTGGAGAGGTAGTGGGCGCGGCCCCGGCGCAGGACGGCGGGCAGGCCGTCGAGCGCACCGCCCCGGTAGGCGGCGAGGATCTCGGTGCCGGGGGCCGGGGTGAGCTCCTCGGACCAGAGGGTGCCGTGGAAGGAGCCGCAGTCGGCGCGTTCGTCCGCGTCGAGCGGCCACCACTCCTGGAGGAGATCGATGCCGAGGAGGTCGCGGAGGCGTGCGTCCATGCCTCCGGGGCGGACCCGGTCGTCCTGGTCGGCGACGCCGGTGAGGAACCCGCAGACGAGGGTGCCGCCCGAGCGGACGTACCCGGTGAGGTTCTCGATCGCGGCGTCGTCGAGCAGGTACAGGTGGGGGACGGCGACGAGCCGGTGGGCGCCGAGGTCGTGGTGCGGGTGCGCGAAGGAGACCGGCAGGTGGGCGTCGAAGAGGGCCCGGTGCCAGGCCCGGACGATCGCCGCGTGGTCGACGTGGCGGGACAGGGCCCCGTCCTGGGCGCCGGCCCACCAGGAGTGCCAGTCGTGGAGGAGGGCGACCTCGGTGGTGAGGCGGGTGCCGGCGACGCGGGGCGCGATCCGGGCCAGGTCCTCGCCGATGCGGACGGTCTCGCGGAACACCCGGCCGCGTTCCCCGGCGTGGCCGAGCATCCCGGAGTGGAACTTCTCGGCGCCCTGGCGGGACTGGCGCCACTGGAAGTAGCAGACGGCGTCGGCGCCCCGGGCGACGGCCTGGAGGGCCCAGAGCCGGTTGAGCCCCGGCGGTTTGGGGTGGTTGACACTCCGCCAGTTGACGGCGCCCGCCGCTTGTTCCATCACCATCCAGGGGGCGCCGCCGGCCTCGGAGCGGGTGAGGTCGGCGATCATCGCGTTGTACTGGCCGCCCCCGGGGTCGCGGGGGTCGGGGTAGACGTCGACGGAGACGACGTCCTCCTCCGCCGCCCAGGCCCAGCCGTCCTGGCCGGACCAGAGCGGCATGAAGTTGGTGGTGACCGGCAGGCGCGGGGTGTGGCGGCGGACGATGTCGCGTTCGGCGCGGTAGCACTCCAGGAGCAGGTCGGAGGTGTAGCGCCGGAAGTCGAGGACCTGCCCGGGGTTCTTCATGTAGTGGGCGCGGCGCGGGGGCAGGACCTCCTCCCAGGCGCCGTACCGCTGGCTCCAGAAGTCCGTGCCCCAGGCGGTGTTGAGGGCGTCGAGGGTGCCGTACCGATCGCGGAGCCAGCGGCGGAAGGTACGGGCGGCCTCGTCGCCCCAGTCGTACGTGCAGTACTCGTTGTTGATGTGCCACATGGTGAGCGCCGGGTGGCGGGCGTAACGGGCGGCGAGGTCCTCGGTGATCGCGGCGGCGTACCGCCGGTAGGCCTCGCTGGAGTGGGAGAAGTGCTGGCGCGAACCCCACCATTCGGTCCTGCCGTCCTCGTCGCGGGGCAGCGTCTCGGGATGGAGGCGGCCCAGCCAGGCGGGCGGCGCGGAGGTGGGGGTGGCGAGGACGACACCGATGCCGTGGTCGTGGGTCAGGTCCATGAGCCGGTCGAGCCAGCCGAACTCCCGCGCACCGGGCTCCGGTTCGAGGCGGGACCAGGAGAACACGCCCAGGGTGACGGAGGTGACGCGGGCGCGGCGCATCAGGGCCAGGTCCTCGGCCCAGGTGTCCTCGGGCCACTGTTCGGGGTTCCAGTCGCCGCCGTACAGGAGCCGGGGCGGGCGGCCGGGCGGGCGGGTCAGGTCGTCGAGGCTCGGCATGGGACTCTTCCGGTAGGCGGGGGCGGGGCACCGGTCAGCCCTTGACGGCGCCGGTGAGCATGCCTTTCTTGAAGTGCTTCTGGACGAAGGGCGAGAGGACGGCCACGGGCAGCAGGGCGAGGACCATGACGGCCATCTGGACGGCGAGTCCGGAGAGGTTGCCGGCCTTGACGGCCTGGCCGAGGCCGACGGGGATCTCCTGCTTCTGCGCGAGCTGGATGAGCACGTTCTGCAGCGGCATCATGTTCTGGTCGCTGAGGTAGAGGGAGGCGTTGAACCAGGCGCTCCAGTAGCCGACGGCGTAGAAGAGGGTGATGACGGCGATCACCGCCCGCGACAGCGGCAGCACGATCTTCAGGAGGATCCGCAGGTCTCCGGCCCCGTCGATGCGGGCGCTGTCGATGAGTTCGGGCGAGATGTTCATGAAGAAGCCGCGCAGGACGAGGATGTTGAAGACGCTGACGGCGCTCGGCAGGATCAGCGACAGGTAGCTGTCGGTGAGCCCCAGGCTCTGTACCAGGAGGTACGTGGGGATGAGGCCGGCGCCGAAGAACATCGTGGCCATCAGGGTGAAGAGGATGACGCGGTGGCCCAGTGAGCCGGGGCGGGAGAGGCCGTAGGCGCAGAGCACCGAGACGGTCATGGAGAAGAGGGTGCCGGTCAGGGTGACGAGGACGCTGACGACGGCGGCGCGGGTGACCTGGCCGCCGCTGAGGAGTTCCTGGTAGGCGATGAAGGTGATGTCCCGGGGGACGACGACCAGTCCGCCGGCCTCGGTGATCGTCCGCTTCGAGGAGAGGCTGGTGACGACGACGATCCACAGGGGAAAGAGGACCGCGAGACAGGCGAGGACGAGGACGGCGCCCTTGGCGGCGAGTCCCGCCCGGCCGGGGGGCTCCTCCCAGACGGGCCGGGCCGGCGCGGTCCGGCGCGGCGTGCGGTGCCGGTTCACCTGCGGTACACCCCCTGCTCGCCCATCAGGTGGGCGACCTTGTTGGCCGAGAGCACGAGCACGAGGCCGACGACTCCCTTGATGAGTCCGGCGGCCGCCGCGTAACTGAAGTCCTGGCTGCGCAGGCCGGTCCACCAGACGAAGGTGTCGAGGACCTCGGCCGCTCCCGGACCGACGGCGTCGCGCTGGAGCAGCAGCTGCTCGAAGCCGACGGTGAGCGCGTCCCCGACGCGCAGCACGAGCAGCAGCGCGATGACGGGCCGCAGCGCCGGCAGGGTGACGTGCCACATGCGGCGCCACCGGCCGGCGCCGTCCATGGCGGCGGCCTCGTAGAGGTCCTGGTCGACGGCGGCGAGGGCCGCGAGGAAGACGATGACGCCCCAGCCGGCGTCCTTCCAGATGCCCTCGGCGGTGACGAGCAGCGGGAAGACGTCCGGGTCGGTCATGAGGTCGAAGCCCTCGTGGCCGTACTCCCGGAGGGTCTGGGCGATGACGCCGGCGCCGCCGAGGATCTGCTGGAAGACGGTGATGACCAGGACCCAGGAGAAGAAGTGCGGCAGGTAGAGGACGGCCTGCACGAAGGCCCGGACCCCGGGTCGCAGCACGCTGTTGACGAGCAGGGCGAGCACGATGGGCACCGGGAAGTAGAGCACCAGCTGAAGGAGGAAGAGGACGAGGGTGTTCCCGACCGCGTGCCGGAACGCCGGGTCGGCGAGGACGCGTTCGAACTGGGCGAGGCCGACCCAGGGGCTCTCCAGCATGGCGGTGACGCCGTGGGTGGAGACGTAGGGGTCGTAGTCCTGGAAGGCGATGACGTTGCCGAGGACGGGGACGTAGTGGAAGACCAGGACCAGCGCGAGGGCGGGCGCGGTCATCAGGAGGAGCGTCCGGTCGCGCCGCAGCCGCCGGCCGAGCGGGATCCTGGCGCGCCGGGCCGTGGCGTCCGCGGAGGACCGGCGGACCGGTGCCGGGCGGGGGGCCGGCGCGGGGCGCTCGGGCCGCGCGCGCCGCTGGTCGCGCCCGTCGTCTTCGCCGTACGTGCTCACCGTCAGCTCGCCGCGGAGCCGGTGTCGTCGAGGAGCTTCTTGTACCAGTCGCGGAGCTGGTCCCCGCCCTTGGTCCGCCACTCGGAGACGGCCTGCTGCATGTCGGCGATCTTCCTGCGGCCCCGGACGACGTCCTTCTCCAGCTGCTCGAAGTCGTTCATGAGGCCGGTCCACCGGGCGGGTTCGGCCACGGTGAGGCCGTAGAAGGACGACTTGCGGGTGAAGGCGCCCATGCGCTGCTGCCACTCGACCTGGCCGCGGGTGACCTCGGGGGTGTCGGGGTGGGCCAGGTAGGGCGCCGGGCTCGCGAGGAACATCCAGGAGCTGCCGACCTCCAGGTTGCCCTGGTCGGTCTTGACCGGCAGGCCGTTCCTGACCGTGTGGTGGACGCCCTCGACGCCGTAGTCGGTGAGCATCCGCTCCTTGGTGCCGTACGGGGCGGCCGTGAAGTCGGCCATCGCGAGGACGTCCTCGATCACCGTCCTCGGGCTGCCCTTCTTCACGAAGGCCCAGATGTTGGCGGGGTTGGTGGCCCACAGCTCGGGCGGGCCGCCGGCGTGGCCCGGGATGTCCATGGCCGCCATGGCGAACCGCGGGTTCTGCGCGGCCTGTTCGACGGTCTTGCCGTACCAGTGGGAGAGGTCGTTGTTGTAGACGAGGCACTGGCCGGAGGTGAAGCGGAGACTGGTGTCCCCCTGGTTCTGCGCCTTCTCGTCGGGGTGGACGACACCGGCCTCGTAGAGCTTGCGGGACCACTCCAGGGCTTCGAGGTACCCGGGGGTCTCGATGCGGTTGGTCATCCTGCCGTCGACGAGGTGCCAGCCGAGGGCCTTGTCGCTGCCGGACAGCACGCCGAACATGCTGAACGCCGTCCACGTCATGTCACCGCAGGCCCAGACCTTCGCCCGGGCGCTGGTCATCTCCCTGGCGAGGGCCAGGAACTCGTCGGCGCTGCGCGGCGGTCGCCAGCCCTTGGCGTCGAAGACGTCCTTGCGGTAGAAGGGCGCGATGTTGGTGACGTACGAGGCGGGCATCGGGAGGCCGCGGAGCCGGCCGCCGAAGAGGGACCGCCGCCAGGCGTCGGTGGGGACGGCCGCGAGGTTGGGGTAGGCCTTGACCTTGTCGCCGGAGAGGTACGGCCCGAGGTCCTCGAACTTGGCACCGATCGCGCTCGGGATCTTTCCGCCCAGGTTCCAGCCGGGCACGACGACCACGTCGGGGATGTCGCTGGAGGCGAGGACGGCGCCGAGCTTCTGGTCGTAGACGTTGCCGTCCTGGTTCTGCCAGGTCGCGCGGACCCCAATGGCCTCGTTCATGGCCCGGTAGTACGGGTTGTCCGGGCCGGGCGGGGTGCCCCAGAAGGGGGCCATGACCGTCAGGGCGCTGCCCTGGCCCTTCTTCGCCCCGACGGAGGCCTTGAGGGCGCTGCTCGGCAGGGCGCGGGTGAAACCGGCGGCGGAGCCGTTCCTCGGGGCGATGTCGGGGGCGACGACGGTGCTGGGCACGTGGGCGGGCAGGAGCTTCGCCGCGTCCTTGCCGCTGGTGGTGCCGTCCTTCTTCCCGGTGTCCCCGCCGCCGCCGCAGGCGGTGAGCAGCGGGATGCCGCCGGCCGTCGCGACGGCGGCGACGGCGGTGGAGGCGAGGAAGCCCCTTCGGCTCGGGGTGGTTCTCCGGGAGCCCGTGGAGACGGCGTTCGGCGTCATTGCGTCAACCCTTCATGGCACGCGCCAGGACACGCGGCGTCCTTTCGGAGCGCCGGCCGGCTGCGGTGGTGGAGGTGGTGCGGGCGGGACGGAGCCCCGGGCGCTGCGACAACCGAAGTCGAAGCGCTTCGATATTGCTGCGAGGTTAGGTGAACGTCACAGACGCGGCAAGAGTCGCTCCCGAGAATGTCAGGCCCGCGAAGCCCGCCCCGCATCCTCATGTACGCGGCGGTGTACGGCACATGAGACGCCCCCACGCCTTGACATGGGTAACACGCCGGTCGAGCATCGAAGCGCTTCGAAACGGTCGGGTTCCCCGGCCTCCGCCGCCCCCGCCGCCCCGCCGCCCAAGGGATTCGCACGTGACCGCAGACCGGCCGCCCTTCCGTGATCCGGCCCTCCCCGTCCCCCGCCGCGTCGACGACCTCCTCGGGCGGCTCACCCCCGGGGAACGCCTCGCGCTGCTCCACCAGTTCGCGCCCGCCGTCGAGCGGCTGGGCCTCGCCGCCTTCCGCACCGGCCAGGAGGCCCTCCACGGTGTGGCCTGGATGGGCCCCGCGACCGTCTTCCCGCAGGCCGTGGGCCTCGGCGCGAGCTGGCACCCCGAGCTGGTGCGCCGGGTCGGCGAGGCGGTCTCCCGCGAGGCCCGGGCCATGCGTGCCGAGGACGACCGGGTCGGGCTCAACGTGTGGGCGCCGACCGTCAACCTGCTGCGCAACCCGCTGTGGGGGCGGGGCGAGGAGGGCTACTCCGAGGACCCGCTGCTGACCTCCGCGATCGCCACCGCGTTCACCCGGGGCCTGCGCGGCGACCACCCCCTCTACTGGCGCACCGCGCCGGTCCTCAAGCACTGGCTCGCCCACAACAACGAGGCGGCACGGGACACCTCCTCGGCGTCCGTACGGCCGCGCGTGCTGCGCGAGTACGACCTCCGGGCCTTCCGCGGCCCCGTGGAGGCGGGTGCGGTGGCCGGCGTCATGCCCGCGTACAACCTGGTCAACGGACGGCCCAACCACCTCTCCCCCCACCTGGAGACCGAGCTGCGGAGCTGGACGGACCAGGAGCTGCTGGTCTGTTCCGACGCGGGCGCGCCGTCCAACCTGGCCGGCTCGCAGGGCTACTTCCCGAGCCACGAGGAGGCGGTGGCGGCCGCGCTGCGCGCCGGGGTCGACTCCTTCACCGATCACGGCACGGATCCCTCGGTCGTCCTCGGCCGCCTGCGCCGCGCCCTGGAGCGGGGGCTGATCGGTCAGGAGGACGTGGACCGGGCGGTACGGCGGCAGCTGACCGTCCGCTTCCTGCTGGGCGAGTTCGACCCGGAGCTCGATCCGTACGCGGGCGAGGACCGGTTCGACACGCCCGAACACCGGCAGCTGGCCCGCGAGGCCGCCGAGGCCGCGATCGTCCTGCTCCGCAACGAGCCGCTGGGCGGCGGCGCCTCCCCGGAGGGCGGGCGTCCGCTGCTGCCGCTGGGCGAGGCGGCCGGCCGGATCGCGGTCGTCGGCCTGCTCGGCGACGCCAACAAGCTGGACTGGTACAGCGGTTCCCTCCTCCACCGCTCCTCCCCCCTGGACGGTCTGCGGGAGCGGTTCGGCGCGCACCGGGTGGACTTCGCCGAGGGTGTCGACCGAATCCGGCTGCGGACCGCCTCCGGCGACGTGCTGCGGGTCCCGGAGACGGGGCCGCGGGACGGGCCGCGCGACGCGGAGGCGGCGCTCGACCCCGCCCTCGTGGCGGGCCGCACCGACCTCCCGCCGCTCACGGCCGACGCCACCGGATCCGTCCTCGACCTGGTCGACTGGGGCGACGGGGTGCTGACCCTGCGGGCGCCCGGAGGCCGGTATCTGTCGGTCGCCGGGGACGGGTTCGTACGCGCCTCGGCGGACGAACCCGGCGGCTGGGTCGTCCAGGAGACGTTCCGGCTCGAAGCCCATGACGGCGGGCACCTCCTTCTGCACCTCGGGACGGGCGGCTACGTCTCTGTCGCCGCCGGCGGCGTGAAGGTTGCCGCCGGGCGGGCATCGGCCGAGGTGTTCACCGTCGAGACGGTCGAGCGCGGCGAGGAGGCGGTGGCCCGGGCCGCCGCGGGCGCGGACACCGTGGTCGTGGTCGCGGGCAACGACCCGCACATCGGCGGCCGGGAGACCGAGGACCGCACGACGCTGGCGCTCCCTTCGCACCAGGAGCGGTTGTGGCGGGCCGCGCACGCCGTCAACCCGCGTACCGTCCTCGTCCTGGTCTCGTCCTACCCGTACGCGGTGCCGGAGGCGGCCGCCTCCCTGCCCGCCCTGCTGTGGACGGCCCACGGCGGCCAGGCGGCGGGCACGGCGCTCGCCCGCGTCCTCGCCGGGGACGTCTCCCCCGCCGGCCGGCTGCCGCAGACCTGGTACGCCTCGGACGCGGACCTGCCGGGGATGCTCGACTACGACGTGATCGGCGGGCGGCAGACGTACCTGTACTTCGACGGCACGCCCCTCTTCCCGTTCGGGCACGGCCTGTCGTACACGACCTTCGGCTACGAGGCGCTGACGGCGGCGGTCGACGGGCGGGCGCTCCGGATCTCCTGCGCGGTCACCAACACCGGTGCCGTCGCCTCCGACGAGGTGGTCCAGGTGTACGGCCGGGCGGTCGCCCCCTCCGTACCGCGCCCGCACCGCGAACTTGTCGCCCACGCACGGGTGCGCCTGGAACCCGGCGCCGGCACGGAACTGTCCTTCACGGTGCCGCTGGAGTCCCTCGGCCACTGGGACGTGGCACACGGCCGCTGGACGGTGGAGCCCGGCCCGTACGAGATCCACGCCGGCCCCTCCAGCGCGGACCTGCGGCGCACGGTCCGGATCGAGGTGGCGGGCACGGCACCGGGGCCGCGCCCGGTCCTGACGGCGGGACTGGAGGCGGCCGACTACGACGAGCAGTCCGGCACGGTGATCGTGGACCGCGCCAAGCACGCGGGCGACGCGGTGACCCCGGTCTCCCCCGGGGCCGGCGGCCGCCTGGTCCACCGTGCGTGCGACTTCGGCGACGGGGCGACGGAGGTGGCCCTCGCCGTCGCCGGCGAGGGCGAGGTCGTCCTGTCCCTCCCCGACGGCACCGTCCTGGCCCGTGTCACCGTCCCTCCGACGGGCGGCCCCTATGCCTACCGCACGCTCGGCGCCCCGATCGCCCTCCGGGACGTGGTGGACCTCCACACCGAACTCCGCGGCCCGCTGCGCCTGGCGCATTTCACCTTCGCGGGCTGAGGACTCCTCGCCGGGGGCGCGCGGAGGCCGGGCACCCACGGCCTGCGGACGCCCCGGGAAGGCCGGCGGGGTTCGCCCCTCAGCCGTCCACGCCTCCCTTCCCCAGGGTCCGCACGGTGTACGGCCGGGAGGAGCCCGTCGCCGTCGCCCGAGGGCCCCCCGGGGTGTGCGTGACCGTGTAGGAGGCGGCGGGGGCTCCGCGGTGGTCCGGGACCGTGACGGTGACGGTGGTGCCGGGGGGTGCGCCCGGGGCGGTGAGGAGGGTGAGGCCGGTGAGCCAGTCGCCGTCCGGGCGGTCGGTGTCGGCGGCGAGGGGGAGGACGGCGCCGGGGCGGACGTACAGGGGGAGGCTGTCCAGGGGGTGGGTCTCGTGCCGCCAGGCGGGGCCGGTGACCGTCTCGCCGGTGAGGAGGTGGGTCCAGTCGCCCGCCGGGAGGTAGACCTCGACAGCGCCGCCGGGGGCGAGGACGGGGGCGACGAGCAGGTCGGGGCCGAGCATGTACTGGCGGTCCAGGGTGCGGCAGGCCGGGTCGTCGGGGAATTCCAGGAGCATCGGCCGCATGACGGGGACGCCGGTGGTGTGGGCCTCGGCCGCCGCTCCGTACAGGTAGGGCATGAGCCGGTGCTTGAGGCGGGTGAAGCGGCGGGCGACGGCGACGGCCTCCTCGCCGAACTCCCACGGGACCCGGTAGGAGTCGCTGCCGTGCAGCCGGCTGTGCGAGGAGAGCAGGCCGAAGGCGAGCCAGCGGGTGAAGACCTCGGGCTCGGGCGTGCCCTCGAAGCCGCCGATGTCGTGGCTCCAGAAGCCGAAGCCGCTCAGGGAGAGCGAGAGTCCGCCGCGCAGGGACTCGGCCATGGCCTCGAAGGAGGCCCAGCAGTCGCCGCCCCAGTGGACGGGGAAGGACTGACCGCCGGCGGTGGCGGAGCGGGCGAAGAGGACGGCCTCGCCGGGGCCGCGCTCCTTCTCCAGGAGCGCGAAGACGGTCCGGTTGTAGAGCTGGGCGTAGTAGTTGTGCATCCGCTCCGGGTCGGAACCGTCGTGCCAGACGACGTCGGTGGGGATCCGCTCGCCGAAGTCGGTCTTGAAGCAGTCGACGCCCTGGGCGAGCAGGGGCCGCAGACGGTCCTGGAACCACGCCCGGGCCTCGGGGTTCGTGAAGTCGACCAGCGCCATGCCGGGCTGCCACAGGTCCCACTGCCAGATGTCCCCGTTCGGGCGCCGCACGAGGAAGCCGCGGGCCGCGCCCTCCGCGAAGAGTTCCGAGCGCTGGGCGATGTACGGGTTGATCCAGAGGCCGATACGCAGGCCGCGGGCCTTGAGGCGGACGATCATGCCCTCGGGGTCCGGGAAGGTCTCCGGGTCCCAGCGGAAGTCCGACCAGTGGTACTCGCGCATCCAGAAGCAGTCGAAGTGGAAGACGGAGAGCGGGATGTCGCGTTCGGCCATGCCGTCGACGAAGGAGGTCACGGTCGCCTCGTCGTAGCGGGTGGTGAAGGAGGTGGTGAGCCAGAGACCGAAGGACCAGGGCGGGGGCAGTGCGGGGCGGCCGGTGAGGGCGGTGTAGCGGGCGAGCACCTCCTTGGGGGTGGGTCCGGCGACGACGAGGTACTCCAGGGTCTGGTCCTCGACGCTGAACTGGACCTGGCCGACTGCCTCGGAGCCGACCTCGAAGGAGACGCGGCCGGGGTGGTTGACGAAGACGCCGTAGCCGCGTGAGGAGAGGTAGAAGGGGACGTTCTTGTAGGCCTGTTCGCTGCTGGTGCCGCCGTCGGCCTGCCAGATGTCGACGCTCTGGCCGTTCTTGACGAAGGGGGTGAAGCGTTCGCCGAGGCCGTAGATCTGCTCGCCCACGCCGAGGGCCAGCTGGACGGCCATGTGGTGGGCCCCGTCGGGGGTGGTGACGAAGGCGGTGCCCTTGCGGCCGGAGGTGGTGAGCGGCCGGCCGTCGCCGTCGCCGAACTCCAGGGACCAGGGCCGGGAGCGGTCCAGGCGCAGCCGGAGCGGGCCCGAGACGAGCTCGGTGACGGGGCCTTCGGTGCGGACGGTGCCCGCGCCGGTGCCGGTGGTGGTCAGGGCGAAGTCGGGGCCGCGGTGGGACCTGCCGGCGTGGTGGGTGACGCGGACCGCGATGACGCCCTCGGCCCGCGCGGCGCACTCCACGGTCAGGAGGGCGGAGTTGAGGGTGTCGCCACGGGCGGCGACCCGTTTGACGGAGGCGTGGGCCGTGAAGCGGTCGGCTTCCGGGAGCAGATCGCGGACTTCGGTGGCGTACGAGGCGTGGACACCCTCGCGCATCAGCCAGAAGCCGTCGGTGAACTTCATGCCGGTCCTTGGGATGGGGTGGGAGGGGCCGCACGGAGGCGCCGTGCCGAACCCTCAATAGTTATCCCAGAAAACAAAACGGCGAACCAGACCTGCGGGGCGGTATCCGGCCCGGACGGGCGGCGGACCGAGGACGACCGGCCCGTGGGCGCGACACGGCCTCCCCGAGGGCCCGGCCGCGCCGGCGACCTCGGCGCCCCTTCGTAGAAAACGCTTGCGCGAAGCATTGACGAAACGTGAACGCCCCCATAGCTTCATGGCCGTTGCACTTCGTACGTCATATATGAGACGCGATACACGAGATCTGAGAGTGCTCCATGGCCTTCGCCCCCAGCCCCATCCCCTCGCGCACGCAGTACGTGCTCGAAGCGATCAAGCACGACATCCTCACCGGGGGACTCAGACCCGGCCAGGCGCTCGTGGAGGCCGAACTCGCCGCGCGTTTCGGGGTGTCCAAGACACCGGTGCGCGAGGCGCTCAAGACCCTCGCGGGCAGCGGGCTGGTGGTGATGAGCCAGTACAAGGGCGTCACCGTCCGGATGGTCGACGCCGACATGGCCCGCGCCGTGTACGACGTACGGCTGCTCCTGGAGCCGGAGGCGGTCCGCCGCGCCGTCGCCTCGGGCGCCCCGCTCGACGCCGCGCACGACGCCCTGCTGCGGGCCTCCGCGGCCGAGGACCCGGCGGAACGGTCCCTGGCCAACCGGGACTTCCACCGCGCCCTCTACCTGCCCTGCGGCAATCCGCTGCTCGGCCGCATGCTCGACGAGGTGCGCGACCAGGCCGCGCTGGTCTCCACGGTCGCCTGGGCCTCCGTCCCGTCCTGGGAGCGCGAGGCCGCCGAGCACGCGGAGATCCTGCGACTCGCCTCCGCCGGCGATGTCGACGGGGCCGGCCGGGCCGTCCACGACCACATCGCCTCGTTCGTCGAACGTGCCTTCCCCGAACCTTCTGTGAACTGCGAGTGACCATGGAATCCGAAACCCTGAGGGCCGCCCTCGCCGACGTCGTGGCCATCCCGGTCACCCCGTTCGCGGCGGACGGCACGGTCGACGCCGGGGCCCACCGGGCGCTGCTGCGCCGGCTGCTCGACGGCGGTGTCCGCACCCTCACGCCGAACGGAAACACCGGCGAGTTCTACGCGCTCACCCCCGAGGAGCGCCGCGCCCTGACCGAGGCCACCGTCGAGGAGGCGGGCGAGCGCGCCGTCGTCCTGGTCGGCGTCGGCCACGACGTGCCGGCCGCCGTCGAGGCCGCCCGGCACGCCCGCGAGGCGGGCGCCCACATGGTGATGGTCCACCAGCCCGTCCACCCGTACGTCTCCGAGAGCGGCTGGGTCGCCTACCACCGGGCGATCGCCGAGGCCGTCCCGGAGCTCGGTGTCGTCCCGTACGTCCGCAACCCGGCCCTCGGCGGCGCGCGGCTCGCGGAACTCGGCGCGGCCTGCCCGAACGTGATCGGCGTGAAGTACGCCGTCCCGGACGCGGCCCGGTTCGCCGGCTTCGCCCGGGACGCGGGCCTCGACCGGTTCGTGTGGGTCGCGGGCCTCGCCGAGCCGTACGCGCCCTCCTATTTCGCGAGCGGAGCGACCGGTTTCACCTCCGGCCTGGTCAACGTCTCCCCCGCGCTCTCCCTGGAGATGCTGGGCGCCCTGCGGGCCGGTGACTACCCGACCGCCATGAAGGTCTGGGAGCGGATCCGCCGCTTCGAGGAACTGCGCGCCGCGAACGGCAACGCCGACAACGTGACCGTGGTCAAGGAGGCCCTCGCCTCCCTCGGCCTGTGCCGCCGCGACATCCGCCCGCCCAGCCGCGAACTCCCCGAGGCGGAGCGCGCCGAGGTCGCAGCGATAGCCGCGGGGTGGCCGCTGTGACGAAGAGGCCCGAGGAACTGCGCAGCCACCAGTGGTACGGCACCGACGGACTGCGCTCGTTCAGCCACCGCGCCCGGACCCGGCAGCTCGGCTACCTGCCCGAGGAGCACCTCGGCAAGCCGGTGATCGCGATCCTCAACACCTGGTCCGACATCAACCCCTGCCATGTGCACCTGCGGGACCGCGCGCAGGCCGTGAAGCGGGGGGTGTGGCAGGCCGGCGGCTTCCCGCTGGAGTTCCCGGTCTCCACCCTGTCGGAGACCTTCCAGAAGCCGACGCCCATGCTCTACCGGAACCTCCTCGCGATGGAGACGGAGGAGCTGCTGCGCTCCTACCCGGTCGACGGGGCGGTGCTGATGGGCGGCTGCGACAAGACGACCCCGGCGCTCCTCATGGGCGCGGCCTCGGTGGACCTGCCAACCGTGTTCGTGCCGGCCGGTCCGATGCTGCCGGGCCACTGGCGCGGCGAGACCCTCGGCTCGGGCACCGACATGTGGAAGTACTGGGACGAGAAGCGGGCCGGCACCATCGGCGACTGCGAGATGGCAGAGCTGGAGAACGGACTCGCCCGCTCGCCCGGTCACTGCATGACGATGGGCACGGCCTCCACGCTGACCGCCGCCGCCGAGACCCTCGGCGTGACGGTGCCGGGCGCCTCCTCGGTGCCGGCGGTCGACTCCGGGCACGACCGGATGGCCGCGGCCTCGGGGCTGCGGATCGTGGAGCTCGTACGGCAGGACCTGCGGCTCTCGCGGATCCTGACCCGGGAGGCGTACGAGGACGCGGTCGCCGCCGTCCTGGCGCTCGGCGGTTCCACCAACGCCGTCATCCACCTGATCGCGATGGCCGGGCGGTCGGGCGTGACGCTGACGCTCGACGACTTCGACCGGATCGCCCGGACCGTGCCGGTCCTGGCGAACCTGCGCCCCGGCGGGCGGTACCTGATGGAGGACTTCCACTTCGCGGGCGGCATGCCGGGCTTCCTCTCCCGGCTGACCGACGTGCTGCACCTGGACCGGCCGACGGTCTCCCACGCCACCCTGCGGGAGCAGCTCGACGGCGCCCTGGTGCACGACGCCGAGGTGATCAGGGAGCGGGACCGGCCGCTGGCGGCCGAGGGCGGGGTCGCGGTGCTGCGCGGCAACCTCTGCCCGGACGGTGCGGTCATCAAGCACATCGCGGCCGAGCCGCGGCTGCTGAAGCACACCGGTCCGGCCGTGGTCTTCGAGGACTACCGCACGATGCAGCGGACGATCGACGACCCTGCGCTCGGCATCACCGCCGACCACGTCCTGGTGCTGCGCGGCGCGGGCCCCAAGGGCGGTCCGGGCATGCCCGAGTACGGGATGCTGCCGATCCCCCGGTACCTCCTGGAGCAGGGGGTGCGGGACATGGTGCGGATCTCCGACGCCCGGATGAGCGGGACGAGTTATGGGGCCTGCGTGCTGCACGTGGCGCCCGAGTCCCATGTCGGCGGACCCCTCGCCCTCGTCCGTACGGGCGACACGATCACCCTCGACGTCGCGGCCCGCTCCCTCCACCTGCACGTGACGGACGAGGAGCTGGACCGCCGGCGGTCCGCGTGGAGTCCGCCGCCGGCCCGGTACGAGCGCGGTTACGGGGCGCTGTACATGGAGCAGATCTCCCAGGCCGACACCGGCTGCGACTTCGCGTTCCTGGCGAGGCCGGGGACCACCCCCGATCCGTACGCGGGCTGACCCGGCCCGTCACGCCGGCCGCGTCCGGTCCGGCCGCCCCACCGCGGCCCCGGAGCGGAGCGGAGCCCCTTCCGCCCGCTCCCCCGCACCGCCCCGACCCGGTCGTCCGGGATTTCGAACAGCGTTCGCGAAGCGCTTCACCGACGCGCCGCGCACCCCCGCACCGCCCGCCCGAGAACGGAGCCGCCGTCATGGCCTCAGCTGTGACCCCTTCGCCCCCCGCCACCACGGCACGGGGTCGCCGCCGCACGGGATCGACCCCCCGCCGGCTGCCGTACCTGCTGATCGCCCCAGCGGGACTGCTGATGCTGGGCTTCATCGCCTATCCCGTGCTCAGCGTCTTCTACTACAGCCTCCAGCACTACAACCCGACCAAGCCCTGGCGGAACGGCTTCGCCGGCCTGGAGAACTTCACCCGGATCTTCACCGAGGATCCGAAGTTCTGGGGGACGCTGACCTTCAGCCTGAAGTGGGTCGTCGTCGAGGTGACCCTGCAGCTCCTCTTCGGACTGGCCCTCGCGCTGATCGTGAACCAGACCTTCGTGGGCCGCGCCCTCGGCCGGGCCCTGGTCTTCTCGCCGTGGGCGGTCTCGGGGGTGCTCACCTCCGCGATCTGGGTGCTGCTCTACAACTCCCAGACCGGCATCACCCGTTACCTGGCCGACCTGGGCATCGGCGAGTACGGCACCTCCCTGCTCTCCGACACCGGGACCGTCTTCCCGGCGGCGGTGATCGCCGACCTCTGGCGCGGTGTGCCGTTCTTCGCCATCCTCATCCTCGCCGACCTCCAGTCCGTCCCGAAGGACCTGTACGAGGCGGCCGAGGTCGACGGCGCCGGCCGGATGCGCCAGTTCTTCCACATCACGCTCCCGCACATCCGGGACGCGATCGTGCTGTCCACACTGCTGCGGGCGGTGTGGGAGTTCAACAACGTCGACCTGCTCTACACACTGACGGGCGGCGGCCCCGCGGGCGTCACCACCACCCTGCCGCTGTACATCGCGCACACCAGCGTCGACGCCCACAACTTCGGATACGCCTCCGCCCTCACGACGGTGGCGTTCGTGATCCTTCTCTTCTGCTCCATGGTCTATCTGCGCCTGAGCAAGTTCGGAGGCGACAGCAAGTGACGACCGAGACCACCCTGACCGCCGCCCCGTCCCCCGGGGCCGCGCACGCCGCGCCGCCCCCCGACCGCACCCCGCCGGCCACCGGCCGCCGGCACCGCCGCTCCTGGGACGAGATCCCCCGCTGGCAGATCTACCTGCCCCTCGGGATCTACCTCGTATTCACCCTCGTCCCCTTCTACTGGATCCTGCTGTTCGCCGTGCGCCCGGCGGGTTCCACCTCGCTGGTGCCGTGGCCGATGACGACCGCCCACTTCGAGAAGGTGTGGACCGAGCGGAGCTTCGGCGTCTTCTTCCAGAACAGCCTGATCATCGGCGTGGCGGTGCTCGTCACGACCACGGTCGTGGCGCTCGCCGGCGGATACGCCCTGGCCCGCTTCGACTTCCGGATCAAGAAGGGTTTCATGCTGGCCCTGCTCTGCTCCCAGTTCGTGCCGGGCGCCCTGCTCCTGGTGCCGCTCTTCCAGATCTTCGCCGAGCTGCGGATGATCAACTCGATCGGCAGCGTCATCATCGCGGAGACCGTCTTCCAGCTGCCGCTGTCGATGATCCTCATCAGCGGGTTCATCAGGAACGTGCCGTACTCCCTGGAGGAGGCGGCCTGGGTCGACGGCTGCAACCGCTTCCACGCCTTCCGGATCATCGTCCTCCCGCTGCTCCGCCCCGGCCTGGTCGCCGTCGGCTCCTTCGCCTTCGTCCACGCCTGGAACCACTTCCTCTTCGCCCTCATGTTCCTCAGCAGCCAGAGCAAGCAGACGATCCCGGTCGGCCTCAACACCCTGATGGGCGCCGACAGCGTCGACCTGGGCGCGCTCGCCGCCGGCGGGGTGATCGCCGCCGTCCCCGTCGTCATCGTCTTCGCCTTCATCCAGAAGTGGCTCGTGACCGGCTTCAGCGCGGGGGCGGTGAAGGGATGAGCGCCGTACGCACCGGTGAACCGCTGCCCGTCGTCCTCGCGGGCGCCCGCGGCCACGGCCGCAGCCACCTCCTCAACATCCACCGCCTCGAACGGCTCGGTCTCGTCCGCCTCGCCGGGATCTGCGAACTGCGGCCCCTCGACGCGGCGGAGCTGGACGGCCTCGGGGAGCCGGAGCAGTCCTCGGACCTGGCGGCGCTGCTCGCCTCCACCGGGGCCCGGATCGCCGTGCTCAGCACCCCCATCCAGACCCACACCGACATGGCCCTGACCGCCGCCCGCCACGGGGCGCACGTCCTCCTGGAGAAGCCGCCGGCCCCGTCGTACGCCGCGTTCCGGCGGATGGCGGAAGGCGTCGAGGCGGCCGGGAGGGCCTGCCAGATCGGCTTCCAGTCGCTCGGCTCGCACGCCGTGCCCGCCATCCGGAGCCTGATCACCCGGGGCGCGATCGGCGAACTCCTCGGCGTCGGCGCGGCGGGCGCGTGGGTGCGTGACGAGGCGTACTTCCGGCGCGCGCCCTGGGCGGGGCACCGGCGCCTCGGCGGGGTGGACGTCGTGGACGGCGCCCTCACCAACCCGCTGGCCCACGCGGTCGCCACGGCCCTCGCCCTCGCCGGCGCGGACCGCTCGGTGGACGTCGAGCACATCGAGACCGAGCTGCACCACGCGCACGCCATCGAGTCCGACGACACCTCCGCGGTCCGGGTCCTGACGGCGGCCGGGCACCCGGTGACGGTGGCCGCCACGCTCTGCGCGGAGCGGCCCGCGGAGCCGTACGTGGTCGTGCACGGCTCCCGGGGCCGGATCACCTTCTGGTACCGGCAGGACCGGGTGCTGGTGCAGCGGGCCGGGCACGGCCCGGTGGAGACCGAGTACGGGCGCACCGACCTCCTGGAGAACCTGGTCGCGCACGTGACCGGGGGCGAGCCGCTGCTGGTGCCGCCGGTGGCGACGGGGGCGTTCATGCGGGTGGTCGAGGCGGTACGGACCGCGCCCGAGCCGCGCGCACTGCCCGCCGGGCACTGGCGCGCCGCACCGGGCGGGAGCGCGCCGCGCCGGGTGGTCGACGGGATCGACGCCCTGGTCGACGCGAGCGCCGCCGAACTGAAGCTGTTCTCCGAACTCGGCGCCCCGTGGGCGTCGCCGATCCGGGCGGAGGCCCGATGACGACCGAGCGCCCGGTGGCGCTGCGCTGCGCGGGCCGGACCGTCGCCCGCTACACCACCCGCCCCGACCTCGCCGCCGACCATGCCCCCCGGCCCCATCTGCACCCCGTCACCACCCTCGCCGGACGGACGGTGACCGAGACGGTCCCCGGGGACCACCGCCACCACCTCGGCGCGGGCGTGGCCGTGCCGGACGTGGCCGGGTACAACTTCTGGGGCGGGCGGACCTTCGTCCGCGACCGGGGACCGGTCGCCCTGGACAACCACGGCGTCCAGCACCACGACGGGTTCAAGCTGTGCGACCCCGACGGCTTCGTGGAGGAGCTGAGCTGGACGGCGGGCGGACACCGGCTGCTGCGCGAACACCGTACGGTCGCGGTCGTGCCGCTCACGGACACCGCGTGGGCGCTGGACCTGACCTTCTCCCTGGCCAACGTGTCGGGGCGGGCGCTGTCGATCGGCAGCCCCGCCACCAACGGGCGCCCGGGCGCCGCGTACGGCGGCTTCTTCTGGCGCGCCCCGAAGGAGGCGGCGCCGCCTGCGGTGTTCGGCGCCTCGGGCGACGGCGAGGAGACGGTGCACGGCGTCCCCGGCGACTGGGTGGCGCTGGTCGGCGGGGAGTGGAGCCTGGTGTTCGCGGGGGCGACCGCGACGACCCGGCGCGACCCGTGGTTCGTCCGCGCCGCCGCGTACCCGGGCGTCGGCTCCTCGCTCGCCTCCGGCGCCCGGCTGCCGGTGGCCGCCGGGGAGACGGTGGTACGGCGGGTCGTGACCGTCGTCGCCGACGGCCGCCTCGACCGGGACGGGGCCGCCGCCCTGGCCCGCAGGGCGGTGGCCTCGTGACCGCCCCGGTGACGCCGGGCGGCGACCTCGGCGACGGCACGTACCGCAATCCGGTCCTGTCGGCCGACTGGTCGGACCCGGACGTCCTGCGGGTCGGCGAGGACCACTACCTCACCGCGTCCAGCTTCGGCCGGGCCCCGGGCCTGCCGCTGCTGCACTCGCGGGACCTCGTCAACTGGACGCTCGTCGGTCACGCCCTGGAACGCCTCGAACCGGCGGCGGCGTTCGCGGCGCCCCGGCACGACCGCGGGGTGTGGGCGCCGTCCCTGCGCCACCACGACGGCCGCTTCTGGATCTTCTGGGGCGACCCGGACCACGGCGTCTTCCAGGTCAACGCGCCCTCGGTGCGCGGTCCGTGGACGGCTCCGCACCTGGTGAAGGCCGGCCGGGGCCTGATCGACGCCTGCCCCCTGTGGGACGACGAGACGGGCGAGGCGTACCTGGTGCACGCGCTCGCCAAGTCCCGGGCCGGCGTCAACAACCGCCTCGTCGGCCACCGGATGAGCCCGGACGGGGAGAAGGTCCTCGACGAAAGCCGGGTCCTGGTCGACGCCGACCGGATCCCCGGCTGGTTCACCCTGGAGGGCCCCAAGCTGTACCGGTACGACGGCTGGTTCTGGATCCTCGCGCCCGCCGGGGGCGTCGCCACCGGCTGGCAGGGCGCGTTCCGCTCGCGGTCCTTCTTCGGCCCGTACGAGGAGCGGATCGTCCTCGCGCAGGGCGACACCGACGTCAACGGGCCGCACCAGGGCGGCTGGGTGCGTACCCGGCGCGGGGAGGACTGGTTCCTGCACTTCCAGCAGTGCGGGGCGTACGGCCGGCTCGTCCACCTCCAGCCGATGCGCTGGGACGAGGACGGCTGGCCGGTGATCGGCGCGGACGGCGCGCCCGTCCGGGTCCACCGCAAGCCGGACCTGCCGGAGCAGCCGCCGTCACGTCCGGCGGTCGACGACACCTTTCCCGGCGGGCGGTTCGGCCGCCAGTGGCAGTGGACGGCCAACCCGGGCGAGGGCTGGGCCAGTCAGCACACGGGCGACGGCCTGCGCCTCGGTTGTGTGCGGTCGGAGCACCTCGACGACCTGCGGAGCGTGCCGCACGTGCTGACGCAGCGGCTGCCGGCCGGGGCCCTCACCGTCGAGGTCGGGCTGCGGCTCGACGGCGCCGCGGCCGGGGCCCGCGCCGGGCTCGTCGTCCTCGGCGACGCCTACGCCTGGATCGGTCTGGAGCGGGCCGGTGACGGCACGGTCCGGCTGGTGCACCGCTTCGCGCCGGGCAACGCGGACCGGGAGCGGGACGCGGCCCGTTCCCGGCCGGTGACGGGCCCGGAGGTCCGGCTGCGGATCGGGGTCACGGCCGACGCCCGCTGCCGCTTCTCCTACGAGGACGGCGGGGCTCCGGTGCCGCTGGGGCCGGAGTTCGCCGCGACCCCCTGGCGGTGGGTCGGGGCGCTCCTCGGCCTGTTCGCGGGCGCGCCGGCCGGGGGCGCGGGACCGGCCGGGACGGCCGTCTTCACCGGCTTCCGCGTCACCCCGGCCCCCTGAGCGCCCCCGGCGTACGCCTCCGCGCCGGACGTCCCCGCGTGCCGCCCGGCGCACTCCCCCACTTCCCCACACCCCTTCGCAACACCCGAGAGAAGAGAGCCGACGATGACCATCTTTTCCGGCGGACGGCGCAGAGCCGCCCTCGCCCTCGCCCTGTCCGGAGTGCTCGCCCTGACCGTCGCCGCCTGCGGTGACGACGGCAGCGGCGCGGGCGGTGACCAGGGCGCCGAGGGCTCGGGCAAGGGAAAGATCACCTTCTGGGACAACAACGGCGGTGTCCGCACCGACGTCTGGAAGGAGATCATCGCCGACTTCGAGAAGGCGCACCCGGACATCGACGTCGAGTACGTCGGCGTCGCCTCGAAGGAGGTCCAGTCCAAGTACGACACCGCCATCCAGGGCGGCGGCCTGCCGGACGTCGGCGGGGTCGGCGCGGCCATGCTCGCCGGCATCGCCGCGCAGAACGCCCTGGAACCGCTCGACGAGCGGATCGAGGCGAGCTCGCTCAAGGGCAAGCTGAACAAGGGCATGGTCGAGAGCGTCCGGTCGGCCGGCGGCCAGGGCAAGCTGTTCACCGTCCCCACCTCGGCGAGCAACGGCGTCCTGTACTACCGCACCGACCTGTTCAAGGCGGCCGGACTGGCGGAGCCCTCCACCTGGTCGAAGTTCTACGAGGCCGCAGACAAGCTCACGCAGAGGGACAAGAACCGCTTCGGCTACACCATCCGGGGCGGCGCGGGCTCCATCGCGCAGGCCCTGGACGCCATGTACGGCCAGAGCGGCATCAAGCAGTTCTGGAACGGCGACCGGACCACCGTCAACGACCCGAAGAACGTGGCGGCCCTGGAAAAGTACGCCGGCCTCTTCAAGAAGAACACCCCGGCGGCCGACGTCAACAACGACTTCACCAAGATGGTCGCCCAGTGGGACAGTGGCGAGATCGGCATGCTGAACCACAACCTCGGGTCGTACCAGGACCACGTGAAGGCGCTCGGCACACAGAAGTTCCGGGGCATCCCCAACCCCACCCTGGACGACGGCACGCGCGTGCAGGTCTCCAACCCGGTCGACGGCCTCGGTCTCTTCTCGTCCAGCAAGAACAAGGCCGCCGCCTGGAAGTTCATCGAGTTCGCCGCCTCGCACGAGTCCAACAGCAAGTGGAACAGGTCGGCCGGCGCGATCCCGGCCAACACGGAGGCGGCCAAGGACCCGTGGATCCAGGAGGCGGAGCCGACCAAGCTGGCCGCCGACGTCCTCTTCAGCGGCAAGGCCACGATCGTGGAGCTGCCGTACTACCTGCCGGACTGGAACACCATCTCCAAGGCCGACAACGAGGCCGAGTTCCAGAAGGTCCTGCTCGGCAGGATCACGGCCGGGCAGTTCCTCGACGCCCTGGCGGAGCAGCTCAACACCGCCCAGGCCGAGTGGAAGCAGCAGAACAAGTGAGCGTCGGCCGCCGCCGGGTGGTCGCGGCCGGGGCGGGCCTCGCGCTCGCCCTGGCCGGGGGCCCGGCCGCCGCCCGTACCGAAGGATCCCGCCGGATGCGCACCCTCTTCGTCGCGGGCGACTCCACCGCCGCCCAGAAGTACGCCGACGCGGCTCCCGAGACCGGCTGGGGCATGGCCCTGCCGTTCTTCCTGCACCGGGAGCTGACCGTCGCCAACCACGCGGTCAACGGCCGCAGCACCAAGAGCTTCCTGGACGAGGGACGGCTCGACACGGTCCTCGCGGCGATCCGCCCCGGTGACCTGCTCCTCGTCCAGTTCGGCCACAACGACCAGAAGACCGCCGACCCCGCGCGCGGAACCGATCCCTGGACCACCTACCAGGACAACCTGCGGGTGTTCGTGGAGGGCGCCAGGTCCCGGGGAGCGCTCCCGGTGCTCGCGACCTCCGTCGAACGGCGGAAGTTCGACGCCGCCGGCACCGCCCTGCGCACGCTCGGCGCGTACCCGGCGGCCCTGCGCGAGGTGGCCCGGGAGGCGGACGTACCGCTCCTGGACGTGGAGGCTCTGTCGCTCGCCCTGTGGCAGCGGCTCGGCCCCGAGGTCACGAAGACGTACTTCAACTGGACCGCCACCGAGCAGGACAACACCCACTTCAACCCGCCCGGCGCGATCGCGGTGGCCCGGCTCGTCGCCGGCGAACTGCTCCGCACCCGGGTCCTCGCGCCGCGCGAGACGCGCCGCCTGGACGACGCGGTCCCTCCCGGCCTCATCACCTGGCCGCCCGCCCCAGAGGAGAACTGAACCGTGAACCGACGCACGCGACGGGCAGCCGTGGCCGCGGCCGCCCTCGTCCTCACCGTCACCGCCCCCGCGGCCGGTGCCCACGCCGGCCACCGGCCGGGCGGCGACCCGGCCCGCGCGGTCCTGCCGGCCGGCGACGGCTGGGCCGCCCTGGGCACCGGCACGACCGGTGGATCGGCCGCCGCCCCCTCCCGGGTCTTCACGGTCACCACCTGGGAGGAGTTCCGGGCGGCCCTCGCGGCCCCCGGCACCGGGCCGAGGATCGTCCGGGTCGTCGGCACCCTGGACGCGACCGCCGCCGGCTGCGGGGCCTTCGCCGCGCCCGGCTACGACTTCGCCCGCTACCTGGCCGACTACGACCCGGCCGTGTGGGGGTACGAGAAGGAGGTCAGCGGCCCCCAGGAGGAGCTGCGGGCGGCCTCCGCCGCCGCGCAGGCCCGGGCGATCAAGGCGCAGGTGCCCGCCGACACGACGATCGTGGGCGTCGGCCGGAACGCCGGCATCACCGGTGGCAGCCTCCAGGTGCAGGGCGTGGACAACGTCGTCGTCCGCAACCTCACCCTGGAGAGCCCGCTCGACTGCTTCCCGCAGTGGGACCCCACGGACGGGGCGCGGGGCGCCTGGAACTCGGAGTACGACAGCCTCGTCGTGCACGGCTCCACCCATGTGTGGATCGACCACAACACCTTCACCGACGGGGCCCACCCGGACAGCTCCCTGCCGTCCTACTTCGGCGAGCTGTACCAGCGGCACGACGGCGAACTGGACGTGGTGCGGGGCGCCGACCTCGTCACCGTGTCGTGGAACGTGTTCAAGGACCACGACAAGACCCTGATGATCGGCAACAGCGACGGCGCGGGCGCCACCGACCGGGGCAAGCTGCGGGTCACCCTCCACCACAACCTCTTCGACAACGTGGTGGAGCGGGCGCCGCGGGTGCGCTTCGGTCAGGTCGACGCGTACAACAACCACTTCCTGGTGCGGGGCGCGCCCTACGCGTACAGCCTCGGCATCGGGCTGGAGTCGCGGCTCGTCGCCGAGAAGAACGCCTTCACCCTCGCCGGGGGCGTGCCGGCCGGGCGGATCCTCAAGAAGTGGAAGGACGCGCCGGTCACGACGGCCGGCAACGTCGTCAACGGGGAGCCGGTCGACCTGCTCGCCGTGCACAACGCGCAGTTCCCCGAGGAGACGCTGCGCGCGGACGCGGGCTGGACGCCGACGCTGCGCACCCGGGTCGACCACCCGCGGGCCGTGCCCGGAGTCGTCGGCCACCGCGCGGGCGCCGGCCGCCTGCGCTGAGCGGCGCTCCCGCGCGCCGGGGATCCGGGCCGTGTCCGGAGCGGTTCCGGCCGTCCTGTCCCGGGTGCCGGGCGGACACCTCCGTCCCGGCACCCGCCCCCACTTCACTTCACCTCACCCCACTTCACCTCACCTCACCTCACCTCACCGACCAGCGAAGGAGCCTCCCCGTGCCCTCCTCGCACGACCCCCGTTCCGGCCCCGGGCGCCGCGCCCTCCTCACCGGCGGCGCCGGCGCGGCCCTGGCCCTCGCCCTGCCCTCCGGCCCGGCCGCGGCCCGGCCCGTGAACTCCGCGCGGCCCTTCGGCCGCCACGGTTCGCCGTCGCGCCGCCCCGACGACCGCACCCTGTACGTGCATCCCGGAGGGCTCGGCGACCACACCGGCGTCCAGGCGGCGGTGGACGCCGCCGACGGACCCGGCTGGACGCTGGTGCTCGCGCCCGGTACGTACCGCGAGACGGTCTCCGTGGACGCGGCACGGGCCGGGATGACCTGGATCGGCGCCACCGGCGACCCCCGCGACGTGGTCGTGGTGTACGACAACGCGGCCGGCACGCCCCGGCCCGGCGGCGGCACCTACGGCACCAGCGGCTCGGCGACCACCACGCTCCGCGCGGACGGCTTCACCGCCCGGGGCGTCACCTTCGCCAACGACTTCCTCCGCACGGACCTGCCGGGGAACCCGGGCACGCAGGCGGTGGCGGTCAAGGTGACGGGGGACCGGTCGGCCTTCTTCCACTGCCGGTTCCTGGGCCACCAGGACACGCTGTACGCGGACTCCGCCGCCCTGTTCGCCTTCGCCCGCCAGTACTTCGCGCACTGCTACGTGGAGGGCGACGTCGACTTCGTCTTCGGGCGGGCCACCGCGGTCTTCGCGCACTGCCACTTCCGTACGCTCGTCCGCCCGGACCTGGCGGGGGCCCCGTACGGGTTCGTCTTCGCCCCGTCCACGGCCGCCGCGAACCCCTCCGGGTTCCTGGCCTCCCGCTGCCGGGTCACCAGCGAGGCCCCGGACGGCTTCTACAAGCTGGCCCGGCCGTGGGTGCCGAGCTCGGACACCACCGCCCGGCCGTCCCTGGTGGTCCGCGACAGCGTGCTCGGCCCGGGGATCGACGCCGCCGCCCCGTACGCGAACATGCGCGAGGCCCACCCGTGGCAGGCCCAGCGCTTCGCGGAGTACCGCAACACCGGCCCCGGCGCGCGGATCACGGTCCCGGAGAACCGGCCCCAGCTCACCGCGGACGGCGCCGCCGGGGCCACGCCCCGCGCCTACCTCGGCGACTGGGAACCGCGCCGGTTCCGCGCGGGCGCGGAGACCTGAGCGTCACCGGCCCGTGCCGGGTCCGCCCTGCCGCGGGGCGGCGCCGAAGCCGCCGGTGAGCGTGGCGCGGCCCCCGTCCGGGCCGGTCAGGACGACGGTGTACGTGTCGGCCGAGGCGTCCCGCACCCCTTCGGCGTGGTTGTACTGGGCGGCGAAGGTGTGGGGGCCCGGCGGGAGCGTGCGGCCCGGCCGGAGGGTCCAGCGGTAGACCAGGGCGTCCGCTTCGCCGGTGACCGAGACGGTGAAGTCCTCGGCCGGCCGGGTGCGCCAGTGGCCGGTGCTGACGACGCCGCCCGTCCGGGCGACGCGTACCTCGACGGTGAGGCCGGAGACCTCGGTCCGGGTCGTCAGGGCCAGATCGCTCTGGGCCCACCAGCGGTTGCTACCGGGGTCGATGCTGCCGGCCGCCCGTGCCACCGGGCCGGGCGGCTGCGCGGGCCGCACGGCGGCGGGCCCGGCCGGCCGCCGGTCCCCGGTGCCGGTGGCGACGATCCCGGCGACTCCCACGACGCCCGCGACGGCGGCGGCCACGGCCACCACGACGGCGGTCCGCCGGCGGGGCCGTACGGTCCGCGGCGGTGCCGGGTCCGCGAGGCCCCGCTCGACCCGGGCGAGGATGCGGGCCCGGTCGGGCCGGTGGTCCGCGGCGGCCTCCCGCAGGTCGCGGCGCAGCTGTGCGTCGTCCATCAGCTCCTCCGCGCGGCGAGTTCGTGGGCGGCACGGTCGCCGAGCAGCCGCTGCAGCTCGGCCATGCCCTTGGCGGTCTGGCTCTTGACCGTACCGACGGAGACGCCGAGCGCGAGCGCCGTGTCCTGTTCGGACAGGTCGAAGGCGTGCCGCAGGACGACGCAGGCGCGCTTGCGGAAGGGCAGCGCGCGCAGGGCCGTCCGTACGTCCAGGACGGCGGGGACGTCCGGGTCCTCGGTGTGCTCGGGGCGCCGGTCCCAGAAGGCGGCGATGCGGCGCCGCTCACGGACGGTGCCCCGGATGCGGGTGCGGACCAGGTTGGCGACGACGCCGCGCGCGTAGGCGGCGGGGTGGTCGGCGGCGCGGACCCGGTCCCAGCGGTGCCAGAGGGCCAGCATGGCGTCCGCGGCGAGGTCGTCGGCGGCGTCGGTCTCGCCGGTCAACAGGTGTGCGAGGCGGGCGAGTTCGGCGTAGTGGTCCTCGAAGAAGGCCCGGAACTCGCTCGCGCCGTCGCCGTGGTCAGCGTCCGTCGTGACCACGGCGGTCCTCGGGGTGCGTGCGGGGCGCGGTGCGCGGGGCGGGGCCGCTGCCGGCCCGGGCGGTCAGCAGCGGTGCGAGGAGCTCCGTGCCGCGCGGGGCCTCACCGGCGAGCCGGGCGACGAGCCGCTCGACGGCGCGGCGCCCCATGTCCCGCGCGGGTACGGAGACGGCGGTCAGCGGTACGGAGGCGTGCAGCGCGACCTGGTCGGGGCAGACGGCCACGACGGAGACGTCCTCGGGCACGGCGCGCCCCTGGTGCCGCAGGAGCGCCAGGAGCGGTTCGACGGCCGCCTCGTTCTGGACGACGAGGCCGGTCGTGCCGGGGCGTTCCTCGAAGACGCGGGTGACGGCGGCGGCGACGGCCGCGTACGTCCCCTCGACGGGCCGGTGGAGCAGGCCGACGCCCCGCCGCGCCGCGGCCTCGCGCAGGCCGGCGAGGGTGCGCGCGGCGTAGCCCGTACCGCGCTCGTGGACGGCGGGGGGTTCGCCGAGGACGGCGATCCGGCGGTGGCCGAGGTCGGCGAGGTGGTCGACGCAGCGGGCGCCGGCGGCGGTGAAGTCGAGGTCGACGCAGTCCAGTCCGGTGATGTCGGCCGTGTCGGCGGGCAGACCGATGAGGACGGCGGGGCGCTCGGCGGCCCGCAGGTCGGGGAGCCGGGGGTCGTCGAGTTCCACGTCCATGACGATCATGCCGTCGGCGATGGCGCTGCCCTCGACGCGGCGGACGGCCTCGGGTCCCTCCTCGCCGGTCAGCAGGAGGACGTCGTAACCGTGGGCCCGGGCCGTGGTGGTGACGGCCATGGCGATCTCCATCATCACCGGCACGTACAGGCCGGTGCGCAGCGGCATCATCAGGGCCAGGATGCCGGTCCTGCTGCTGGCCAGGGCCCGGGCTCCGGCGTGGGGCCGGTAGCCGAGCGCGTCGATGCTGCGCCGGATCCGCTCGCGGGTGGGAGCGGATATGGACCGCTTGCCGCTGAGGACGTAGCTGACGGTGCTGGCCGAGACCCCGGCGTGGCGGGCGACGTCGGCGAGGGTGACCACGTGCGCTCTCCTCGGCTGTTCCCGGTCTTCCGGGCGTCCGCCCGACGGTGGTGACGTTGATTCGGACCCCGACCCTAAGCGGCCGCTCGGCGGGCTGTCCAGACGGGGCGCCGGCAAGGCCCCGCGGGCCGGTGGGGTCCAGCGGCCCGCGGGCCGGCGCAGGCTCCGGGCCGGGGGACCCGCCCGGGTCACGCCAGCCGGATGACGTTCCACGACATCGGCTCCAGAAGGGCGTGCAGCACCCCCTCGTCGAGCACCGTCCCGGTCACCCGGTGCGGTACGACGCGGTTCGGGGCCTCCAGGGTGTTGCGGGCCTCGGGGTCGGCGTCGGCGAGCGCGCTGTGCTCCACCACGCGGTCCAGGTCCAGGCCGCGCAGGGCCACGTCCAGGGGCAGCGGCGCGTGGCGGTCGCGGTTCACTGCGAAGACCGTCAGCGTCCCGTCCTCCCCGCGCACGGCCGTGGCGTGGAGCAGGGGCACCTCCCCGTACTTCTCCGTGCGGTGGGTGGGCGAGGTCACCCGGACGTCGAGGACGGTGCCGCGGCCGTACCGGGAGGCCTGGGCGAAGGGGAAGAAGGTGGTCTGGCGCCAGGCGGGGCCGCCGGGTTCGGTCATGATCGGGGCGATGACGTTGACCAGCTGCGCGAGACAGGCCACGGCGATCCGGTCGGCGTGCCGCAGCAGGGTGATCAGGAGCGAGCCGGCGACGACGGCGTCGGTGACGGTGTAGACGTCCTCCAGGAGCCGGGGCGCCTCCTGCCAGTCCTCCACCGGGCGCGGGTTGGGCCGGCGCTGGTACCAGACGTTCCACTCGTCGAAGGAGAGCGTCAGCCTCTTCGGCGACTTCAGCCGGGCGGCGACGTGGTCGCAGGTGGCGATCACCTCCCGGATGAAGACGTCCATGTGCTCGGCGGAGGCGAGGAAGGAGTCGCGGTCGCCGTCGGTCTCCTCGTAGTACGCGTGCAGGGAGACGTGGTCGACCACCTCGTACGTCTCCGCCAGGACGGTGGCCTCCCAGGCGGCGAAGGTCGGCAGGTCGCGTCCGGAGCTGCCGCAGGCGACGAGTTCGAGGCCGGGGTCGATCTGCCGCAGCGCCCGGGCGGTCCGCGCGGCGAGGCGCCCGTACTCCTCGGCGGTCCGGTGGCCGGTCTGCCAGGTCCCGTCCATCTCGTTGCCGAGGCACCACATGCGGATGCCGAAGGGGTCCTTGTCCCCGTGGGCGACCCGCAGGTCGGAGAGGGCGGTGCCGCCGGGGTGGTTGGCGTACTCGACCAGCTCCATGGCCTCCATGACGCCGCGGGTGCCGAGGTTGAGCGCCATCATCGGCTCGGTCCGCGGGCCGAGCTTGCGGAGGAAGGCCATGAACTCGCTCAGGCCGAAACGGTGCGACTCGGTGCTGCGCCAGGCGACGTCGAGCCGGCGCGGGCGCTCGGCGACGGGGCCGACGGAGTCCTCCCACCGGTGGCCCGAGACGAAGTTCCCGCCGGGGTAGCGGATCACGGTGACGCCGAGCTCGCGGACGAGTTCCAGGACGTCGGTGCGCAGTCCGTCCGCGTCGGCGGCGGGGTGGCCGGGCTCGTGGATGCCGGTGTGGACGCAGCGGCCCAGGTGTTCGACGAAGGAGCCGTAGAGGCGGGGGTCGACGGGGCCGACGGTGAAGTCGGGGTCGAGGGTGAAACGGGCGCGGTGCGCGGCCGGTACGGCCGGTGCGGGAGGTTCAGGGCGCTCGGGGTGTCCGTCGTGCTGGGGGTGTCGGGCGTGCTCGGGGTGTTCCGGGTGCGACATGCCAGTCCCTCTCGTTCGAGATTTCGACCCGTGGCCGTACGTCCGGACGAGAACGTAGGAGGGTGGCGGCGGGGCGTCAATGGATCACCCCCCGCGGAACCGCCCGGCGCCGGGCGGGCCCCTTCACGGGGTCCGCCCGGCACCGTCGTACGCGCAGCCGCTCCTGGCGGGGCGGGCTGTTATTCGAGCAGCTCCGCGTACGAGCCCATGGCGAGGGCGATGTCCGCCTGGGCCCAGAACCGGTGGTAGGTGAAGACGGGCGCCGCGCCGCCCGCCAGGTAGGCCTCGACCTTCGGCCAGGCCGGGTCGTCCTGGTAGAAGGAGCGGATCGAGGCGAAGGTGGAGGTGGAGTTCACCGGGTCGCCGTTGGGCATGACGCCGGTCCAGCCGCTCGGGACGTGGACGGGGTCGTCGAACCGGTTGTAGTCGGCGCGGGTCTCCGGGACTGCGATGCCCAGCGGGTCCTGGTGGTGCTGCCACATGCCGTCGAGAAGGGCCTTGGCGACGCGCTTGGCCTCGGCGTGGCCGGACTTGGCCGCGTAGTAGGTCAGCGTCTTGGCGTAGGCGGCGGCCACGCCGACGTCGTCGGTGTAGTCGGCGACGGTGACGTGCAGCCCGTTGTTGGCGCCGGGGTTCGCCGCGTTCCAGGTGTCGGGCGCGCCGGACCACTGGAGGGTGGACGGGATGCGGTAGGTGCCGTCGGGGTTGATCGTGGTCTTGGAGAGCGCCCAGGTGACCCACTTGTCGAGGACGGTCTTCGCCTCGGCGTCGCCGGTCTGCTGGTAGTACTCGGCGACCCGCTCCATCGACCAGGCCTGGAAGCCGAACCACTGGTTCGACGCCGGGTCGTGGTAGACGGGCTTCTCGTCGTAGAACATGCCGTAGAAGGTGGGCGTGCCGGCCGGCGGGGTGGCGTAGCGGCCCTGCCAGCTGTTGGTGGCGCCGCCCGCGATGGCGCCCTCGCTGGACTGGAGCCAGCGGTAGAACTCCAGCTGCCGGTCGAGGCTCGTGGCCCAGTCGCCCGCCGCCGTGGGCGACTTGGGCTTCAGCGGGGCGTAGGAGCTGAGCGCGTACGCGGCGAGCGGGTTCTGGTAGCCGCTGTGGTTGTGGCTGGAACCGATCCGCCAGGACCAGCCGGCGGAGGTGTCGGTGGCACCGCCCCAGGCGTAGTACCAGGACATGAGGTAGTGGGCGCTGTTCTTGCCGGTGCCGGCCGGGCAGGCGGTCGGACCGACGCAGTTGCCGACCTTCTTGAAGTACTTGTCGAACATCGCGTAGCGCAGGTAGTCACCCATCTTGGCGGCCTTGGCGACCGTCCCGGCGACCTGGCCGCCCTTGCCCTGCTGCTTGGCCCACAGGTCGGCCCAGTAGGCGGCCTGCACGGCGCGGGCGTCGGCGTCGGGCGCGTTGGTGAACTTCCACTGCCGGGCGTAGGAGGCGTCCCCGGTGAAGAGGTCCAGGTAGCCGTTCCTCCCGCCGTAGGAGAAGTTGTCGCACGTGGGGTGGGTGACGGTCTCCCAGACGGACTCCTGCGGGCCGCGCTGGAAGGTGTTGATGTACGAGGGGCCGGTGGCCGTCGGCCCGGCCGCGCACTTGCCCGGCTCGTTGCCGAAGCCGTAGACGTTGTCGACGTCCTGGATCCAGTGCATGCCGTAGAGGTCGTCGGTGCCGTAGGCGCTCTTGAGTTCGGCGGCGATCGGGTCGGATCCCGAGGTGACGCCGGAGTCGAGCCGGGCCGGGTACTGCGACGGCAGGTCCCACTCGGGGGCGTAGGTGGCCGGTTTGGAAGCGTTGTACGAGGAGGTGGTGGGCTGGTCCGCGCGGGTGGGGATCATGAATTTCTCCATGGTCTCCCAGGCCCCGTTGAACTTGGTCCAGTCACCGGTGATCTTGCCGTACATGGCCTGGAGCCAGATGAGGTAGCTGTACGCCTCCGAGGTCGTCTCGTGCCCGTGGTCGGGGGCTTCGACGATCAGGGTCTCCACCGAGTGGTACGGGATGCCCTCGGGCGAGAAGTAGCCGTGGGCCGGATTGGTGATCTTCCCGTACAGGTCGAGGAAGCGGGCGTCGTACGTGGAGCCGGCGGCCAGCTGCGCCACGGTGACCTCCGCCTTGGCGTGGCCCGGGGCGGTGGCGGTGAAGACGGCGGTGCCGGTGCCGGTGGCGGCCGCCGCGACGGTCACCTTCTGGGCGGTGTTCCAGTTCGCCGGGGTGAAGGTGAGGGAGGCCGGGGTGGCGCTGAGGCCCGTGGTGCCCGAGGTGCGGGCGACGCTCACGGCGACGTTCGCGGCGGGCCGGGTGGAGAGCTTCAGGTCGAAGGTGCCGGTGGAGCCCTGGCGTACGGAGAGGGTGGCGGGGGCGGCGACGAGGGCCGGCCCGGCGGCGACGGTGATGCCGACCGGCGCGGACTCGGCCGAGGCGCCGAGGCTGTCGTGGGCCCGGGCGTAGAGGGAGTGGGCGCCGGCGGCCAGGCCGGTGGCGCCGAGGGTGAAGGGAGCGGTGGTGTCCGTACCGAGGAGGGTGGTGTCGCTGTAGAACTCCACCTTCTCGACGGTCGCGCCGTCGGCCGCGGCGGCGGTGGCGGCGAGCGGCACGGGGTCGCCCTCGGTGAAGACGGCTCCGGCGGCCGGGCTGGTGAGCACGGCGACCGGGGGCTGGTGGGCGCCGGCGCAGGGGGTGCCGTTGACGGCGAAGGAGGTGGGGGCGGTGTTGGCGCCGGTGGAGGTGAACTGGGCGCCCGTGGTGACGGCGGCCCCGGCGGCGAGGGTGCCGTTCCAGGACGCGTTGGTGACGGTGATGTTCTTGCCGGACTGGGACCAGAGACCGCTCCAGCCGTTGGTGAGCTTCTGGTCACCGGTGTAGGCGTAGGTGAGGGTCCAGCCGTTCAGGGGCGCGGAGGACCGGTTGGTCAGGGTGAGTTCGGCGGTGAAGCCCGAACCCCAGTCGTTGGTCCGGTAGTCGACGCTGCACTGCACGGCGGCGGCGGCCCGCGCGGTGGTGGTGCCGGCGGCACCGGCGGCCAGGAGGCCGAGGGGCAGGGAGAGGGCCGCGGCCAGCGCCGTCAGCGGTCTGCGGGGACGCGAGCGGGGCCTTGAGCGTGTTCGTGGCATGGGGTGGTTCTCCTCGCGGCTCGGAAGGTCGGGGATGCGAGAGCAGGAGACGGTCAAGCCTTGAACCAGTGGGAGCGCTCCCACTGTGCAGTTGGGCCGCAACGCCGTCAAGGTGCGTGAAGAGTCGAAGTCAGTCGCCGGGGAATTTGGCCGGGGCCTCTTTTCCTTGGCGGCCGTTGGCGCTACGGTCTGGCCGACCAGTGGGAGCGGTTCCATCCAGTCGGCGCACCGTCAGGGGTGTGCCCTCGCTGTGAGGACTCGCTCATGCGCCATCCCCCACGTCCGACCGCGCTGCTCGCAGGAGCGGCGCTCACGATGGCGAGCAGCGCGCTCGCCCTCATGGGTACGGCCTCCGGAGCCGCGGCCGCGCCCAGCTGCACGGTGGAGTACTCGGTCACGAACCAGTGGGCCGGGGGCTTCCAGGGTGCCGTCACCGTCACCAACGGCGGCCCCGCGCTCGACGGATGGAGCCTCGGCTTCTCCTTCGCCGCAGGCCAGGTCGTCGGCCAGGGCTGGGGCGGCGCGTGGTCCCAGTCGGCCGCCGCCGTGACCGTACGGAACGAGAGCTGGAACGGCTCGCTCGGCACGGGTGCGAAGGCGGCGACCGGTTTCCTCGCCTCCTGGACGGGGACCAACCCGGCCCCCACCGCCTTCACGCTCAACGGCACCCCTTGCACCACGGCCGGCGTCCCGACGCCGAGCCCGTCCCCCACCCCGACGACTCCGCCGACCACCGCACCGACCACCCCACCGACCACTCCGCCCACCACTCCCCCGGCCCCGGTCACCGGCGCGCCCGAACTCGGCGTCAGCCAGAACCGCTTCGTCGACCAGAACGGCGCGACCCGCCGTCTCCTCGGCGTCAACCGGTCCGGCGGTGAATTCGCCTGCGTCCAGGGCCACGGGATCTGGGACGGCCCCGTCGACGACGCCTCGATCCGGGCCATCGCCGGCTGGAAGGCCAACACCGTCCGCATCCCCCTCAACGAGGAATGCTGGCTCGGCCACGAGAACATCAAGCCCGAGTACCGCGGCGCGGCGTACGTGAACGCGGTCAAGGACCTGGTGAACCGGGTGCTCGCCCACGGCATGACCCCCGTGGTCGAACTGCACTGGACCTACGGGCAGTACACCGGGAACTCCGCGGGCTGCGCCGACGTGCACGCCTCCTGCCAGAAGCCGATGCCGAACGCCCGGTACACGCCGGAGTTCTGGACCTCGGTCGCCCAGTCCTTCAAGCACGACCGGCGGGTCGTCTTCGACCTGTTCAACGAGCCCTACCCGGACCGGGCGACCCCGACGGCCGCCCAGGCGTGGGCCTGCTGGCGCGACGGCGGCACCTGCCCGGGCATCGGCTACGAGGTCGCCGGCATGCAGGACCTGGTCGACGCGGTCCGCGCCACCGGCGCGACCAACCTCGTCCTCGTCCCCGGCATCGCCTACGCCAACGACCTGAGCCAGTGGCTCAGGTACCGCCCCACCGACCCGGCGGGCCAACTGGCCGCCGCCTGGCACGTCTACAACTTCAACACCTGCGCCGCCGAGACGTGCTGGAACGACACCCTCGCCCCCGTGGCCGCCGAGGTACCCCTGCTCGCGGGCGAGATCGGTGAGAACACCTGCCAACACGCGTTCATCGACCGCGTCATGAAGTGGTTCGACGACCGCGGCCTGTCGTACCTGGGCTGGACCTGGAACACGTGGAACTGCAACTCGGGTCCCGCCCTGATCAGTTCGTACGACGGCACCCCCACCGCGTTCGGCATCGGGCTGCGCGACCACCTGCGCGCCCTCACCTCCTGAAAGGAACCCCCATCCCCATGAGCCGCACCAGCCGTACCGCCCTCCTGGCGGCACTCGGCCTCGTCACCGCCACCGGCGCCACCGCCACCGTTCTCGGCACCGCCTCCGCCGGGGCCGCCGCCCCGGGCTGCAAGGTGGAGTACCGGGTCACCAACCAGTGGAACACCGGCTTCGGCGCCAGTGTCGTCGTCACCAACACCGGAGACCCCGTCTCCGCCTGGACCCTGGAGTGGTCGTACGCCGGCGACCAGAAGGTCACCCAGGGCTGGAACGCCACGATCACCCAGTCCGGCCCGGCCGTGACCGCCAAGAGCCTGTCCTACAACGGAAGCCTGGCCACCGGCGGTTCGGCCTCCTTCGGCTTCAACGGCTCGTACACCGGAAGCAACGCGGTGCCGACGAGCTTCAAGCTGAACGGCGTCACCTGCAACGACTCCGTACCGCCGACCACTCCCCCGACGACCCCGCCGACGACGCCCCCGACCACCCCGCCGCCGGCCGGGACGAAGGCCGACAACCCGTACGCGGGCGCCAAGGTGTACGTCAACCCGGAGTGGTCCGCCAAGGCGGCCGCCGAGCCGGGCGGCACCAAGGTCTCCAACCAGCCCACCGGCGTCTGGCTCGACCGCATCGCCGCGATCAACGGTGCCAACGGCTCCATGGGCCTGCGCGCCCACCTGGACGAGGCCCTGCGGCAGAAGGGCGGCGGCGAACTCGTCGTCCAGCTGGTCATCTACAACCTGCCCGGCCGCGACTGTGCGGCGCTCGCCTCCAACGGCGAGCTGGGCCCGACGGAGATAGGCCGCTACAAGACGGAGTACATCGACCCGATCGCCGCGATCCTCGCCGACCCGAAGTACGCGGGTCTGCGGGTCGTCACCACGGTCGAGATCGACTCGCTGCCCAACCTCGTGACGAACGTCGCCGGCCGCCCCACCGAGACGGCCAACTGCAACGTGATGAAGGAGAACGGCAACTACATCAAGGGCGTCGGCTACGCGCTGGCCAAGCTCGGCGCGATCCCCAACGTCTACAACTACGTCGACGCCGGTCACCACGGCTGGCTCGGCTGGGACTCCAACTTCGGGCCGTCCGCCGAGCTGTTCAAGCAGGCGGCGACCGCCGAGGGCTCCACAGTCGCCAACGTCCACGGCTTCATCGTGAACACGGCGAACTACAGCGCCCTGAAGGAGGAGAACTTCAAGATCACCGACAGCGTCAACGGCACCTCCGTGCGCACGTCGAAGTGGATCGACTGGAACCAGTACGCCGACGAGCTGTCCTACGCCCAGGCCATGCGGGCCAAGCTGGTCTCACTCGGTTTCGACAGCAACCTCGGCATGCTGATCGACACCTCCCGCAACGGCTGGGGCGGCGCCCAGCGTCCCACCGGCCCGGGCGCGACGACCAGCGTCGACACCTACGTCAACGGCGGCCGGTACGACCGGCGCATCAACCCCGGCAACTGGTGCAACCAGGCCGGCGCCGGTCTCGGTGAGCGGCCGCAGGCGGCTCCCGCCGCCGGCATCGACGCGTACGTCTGGATGAAGCCCCCGGGCGAGTCCGACGGTGCCAGCAAGGAGATCCCGAACAACGAGGGCAAGGGCTTCGACCGCATGTGCGACCCCACCTACACGGGCAACCCCCGTAACGGGTACAGCATGTCGGGCGCGCTGCCGGACGCCCCGATCTCGGGCCAGTGGTTCTCGGCCCAGTTCCAGGAGCTCCTGAAGAACGCGCACCCCGCGCTGTAGCACCCCGGCGGGTGCCGCACCCGGCCCGGCGGGCCGGGTGCGGCACCCGCCCGCGCGCCTTCGCCATTGGTCCGACGAATGACGGCGCGCCCGCGTGGTTGACGCGCGTCAACCCCGGCCGCCACCCTGCGCATGGCAGGTGCACGTCATGGTGCACATTCCCGCGCAGATGGAGGACCGCACGATGCACGTACGTGCTCCCCGCTCGATCCTTCCCCGCTTGCTGCTCACCCTCGCCCTCCTCGCCGCCGGCCTCGCGGCGGTGGTCGCCACCCCGGGCACCGCCCGGGCCGACGGCTGCTACACCTGGTCGCGCACCCTCTCCCAGGGCGCCTCCGGTGCCGATGTGACCCAGCTGCAGATCCGCGTGGCCGGCCACCCCGGCTACGGGGGCGTCCTCGCGATCGACGGCTCCTACGGGCCCGCCACCACGGCCGCCGTGAAACGCTTCCAGACCGCCTACGGCCTCAGCGCCGACGGTGTCGCCGGACCCGCCACCTTCAGCAAGATCTACGAGCTCCAGGACGACGACTGCACGCCGGTCCACTTCTCCTACGCGGAACTGAACAACTGCAACACCACCTGGGCGGGCGGCGCGGTCAGCGCCACCACCGCCAAGGCCAACGCCCTGCGCACCATGTGGAAGCTGGAGGCCCTGCGCCACGCCCTGGGTGACGAGCCCATCCGGGTCACCAGCGGCTTCCGCAGCCACGCGTGCAACGACGCCGTCGGGGGCGCCTCGACGAGCCGCCACCTCTACGGCGACGCCGCGGACCTCGGTTCCGGCCCGCACTCGCTCTGCCGCCTCGCCCAGCAGGCCCGCAACCACGGCTTCAACGGCATCCTCGGCCCCGGCTACCCGGGCCACAACGACCACACCCACGTCGACCACCGGAGCAGCCGCTTCTGGTCCGCCTCCAGCTGCGGCATCTGACCGCCCCGCGGGGCCGCGCCCGCGTCCCGCGCGGCCCCCGGCTCGGTACGGAAGCCGCTTCCCGATGGAGCGGGAGCCTGAGCTGTCCCCGGCGCGTGCCGGACACGACCTAGGCTCCGGACACGGCCCGGCAGGAGTCCCGTACCACCAGCTCCGTCGGCAGGACCCGGCGGCGCGGTTCCTCCGGGGTCCTGGCGATCTCCTGGAGCAGCATGCGCGCCATGGTGCGGCCCATCTCCTCGATGGGCTGGCGCACACTCGTCAGCGGCGGGTCCATGAGCCGGGCCACCGGTGAGTCGTCGACGCCCACCAGGGCCACGTCGTGAGGCACCCGGCGGCCCGCCTCGCGCAGGGCGCCGCGCGCGCCGGCGGCCATCACGTCGGAGGCCACGAAGACCGCGTCCAGGTCCGGCCTGCGGTCGAGCAGCAGCCGCATCGCCCGCCGCCCGCCCTCCTCCGTGAAGTCACCCGCCGACACGAGGGACTTGTCCGGGATCCGCCCGGCCTCCGCGAGCCCGGCCATGTAGCCGCCGAGCCGGGCGCGTGCCACGTACATGTCGAGGGGGCCGGTGACGGTCGCGATCCGCTCCCGGCCGCGCGCCACGAGGTGGGCGACGGCGGCACGGCCCGCGCCGATGTTGTCGGAGTCGACGTACGGGACCGGTTCGGCCTCCGAGCGGCGGCCGTTCATGACGACCGGGATGCCCAGTTCGCGGATCCGGTCGGGCAGCGGGTCGTCGCCGTGCACCGAGGCGAGGAGGACCCCGTCGACGCGCTGGGCGGCGAGGTACTGCTCGAAGCGCTGCCGCTCCTGCTCGCTGCGCACCAGAGTGAGCAGCAACTGCTTGTCCGCGTCGGCGAGTTCGGCACTGACCCCGCGGATGAGGTCGAGGAAGTACGGTTCGGCGAACAGCCGGGCCTCGGCCTCGGGGATGACGAGGGCGATCGCGTCGGTGCGGCTGCCGGCGAGGGCTCGGGCCGCCTGGTTGGGGACGTAGCCGAGTTCGGCCACGGCACGGGCGACGGCCCGCCGGGCCTGTTCGCTCACCCGGGGGGAGCCGTTGATGACCCGGGAGACCGTGCCCCTGCCGACGCCCGCCCGGGCCGCGACCTGCTCCAGGGTGGGCCTGCCGCCCTGCCGTCCGCTCACCACTCCCGAACTCCCCTCCTTGGCCGGCGCGCGCCCCTCGGGCCGGTGCGGCCCGGCGGCACTCGGCACGCCGCGGCACGGCACCGTTCAAGCCATGGGAGCGCTCCCACCCTAGCGGGTGGAGCGGCCTCCCGTCACGCCGGATGCGTTCAGGAGATGACGCGGCATCCCCTCCCCGGGGCCGCGAAACCCCCGTAAAACCTTCCGGTAACGAATCCGCGTTCATGTCTTGACACGTGCACCCGCCCGGCGGCAACCTTCCGGCAACGACGTGGGAGCGCTCCCATCAGGGGGGTGCGGACACAGCCCGCTCCACCGGTCCCGGCAGGGCCACGCCGAGCCGCGGGAGGCCGGCCGGAGCTTCGGGCGCACAACGGGCACCACCTGGGACGAGGAGAGTGGAATGCGCACTTCCAGCAGCAGACGCGGACGCCGGCCCCTGATCACGGCGGTCGCCGCCGCCGTCACCGGCACGGTCCTGCTCAGTGGTTGCGGCGGCGACGGCGACGACGCGGCCGCGGGCAAGGACGGCGGCACCATCACGCTGCGGGTGGGGACCTTCGGTTCCTTCGGCTACGACGACAAGACCGGCGCGAAGCTCTACGCCGAGTACGAGCGGCTCCACCCGAACATCAAGATCGAGGAGTCGAACGTCGCCGACGGCCAGAAGTACTGGGACACGCTGAAGCTGCGCCTCTCCCGCAACAGCGGCCTCGCCGACATCCAGGCCATCGAGGTCGGCTACATCGCCGAGGCGACCGGCGAGACCATGGCCGGCAAGTGGGTCGACCTCGGCAAGGAGGGCGGCGCCGACGTCTCGAAGTTCCTGGACTGGAAGGTCAAGCAGGCCACCACCGCCGACGGCAGGGTCATCGGCCTCGGCACCGACATCGGCCCCATGGCCATCTGCTACAACAAGGACCTCTTCGCCAAGGCCAAGCTGCCCACCGACCGCGACGAGGTCGCCAAGCTCTGGGCCGGCGACTGGTCCAAGTTCCTCGCGACCGGCGAGACGTACAAGAAGAACGCCCCGGCCGGCACCGCCTTCCACGACTCCGCGAGCGGCCTGTTCAACGCCGTCATCTCCAGCGACCCCGTCCAGTACGCCGACGCGAGCGGCAAGCTCGACTGGGAGAACAGCCCCGGGGTGAAGAAGGCCTGGAACACGGCGGTCGCGGCGGCGCAGGGCGGACTGACCGCGAAACTGCGCCAGTTCGACGAGAAGGGCACCTGGAACGCGGCGTTCAAGAACTCGAGGTTCGCCACCGTCGCCTGCCCCAGCTGGATGACCGGCATCATCAAGGACCAGGCCGGCCCCGCCAACCAGGGCAAGTGGGACATCGCCGCGCCGCCGGTCGCCGGCAACTGGGGCGGTGCCTTCCTCGCCGTGCCCAAGTCCGGCAAGCACGCCAAGGAGGCCGCCGCACTCGCCGCCTGGCTGACCGCGCCGGAGCAGCACGCCAAGGTCTTCGCGGTGAACGGCAACATCCCCTCCTCCAAGGACACGCTCACCTCCTCGGCGGTCCAGGACGCCAAGCTGCCGTACTTCGGTGACACCCCCGTCGGCAAGATCTTCTCGTCCGCCGCGGCCGGCATCCGGCCCGCCGCCATCAGCCGCTGGGACGGCCAGGTGAAGACCTTCCTCACCGACAACGGCGTCCTCGACATCGAGCAGCGCGGCACCGACCCGGCCAAGGCCTGGGAGAACGTCAAGAAGCTGATCGAGGACAAGATCGACCAGTAGCGGGGGCCGGGTGCCGGCCCGCCCGCCGGCGGCGCGCGGGCCGGCACCCGACCGCACCACCGCACGCATCGACCTGGAAGGACGCCCCCGTGGCCACCTCCGTTCGGGCGGACCGGGACGGTTCCCCGCCGCCCGCAGCGCCGCCCTCCTCCCCCGGCCCCCGCGGCCGGCGCGCCGCCCCGGGCGGCCGGCGCAGCACCCTGTACCGCTGGGACCTCAAGGCGACCCCCTACGTCTTCGTCGCCCCCTTCTTCCTCACCTTCGCCGCCTTCGGCCTCTTCCCGCTGATCTACACCGGCTGGCTCTCGCTCCACCGCGTGGAACTGGGCGGCGAGGCCTCCTGGAAGGGGCTGGAGAACTACTCCGACCTCGCGACCAGCGAGTTCTTCTGGAACGCGCTCCTGAACACCTTCACCATCGGGGTGATCTCGACCGTTCCCCAGCTGCTCATGGCCCTCGGCCTGGCGCACCTGCTGAACTACAAGCTCCGGGCCCGCGGTTTCTTCCGGGTCGCGATCCTCGCCCCGTACGCCACCTCGATCGCAGCGGCGACCCTGGTCTTCGCCCAGCTGTTCAACACCGACTACGGCATGATCAACAGCCTGCTCGGCTGGTTCGGCTTCGACCCGGTGAACTGGGAGTCGTCCAAGTGGCCGGCGCAGATCGCCATCTCGGTGATCGTCACCTGGCGCTGGACCGGCTACAACGCGCTCATCTACCTGGCGGCGATGCAGGCCGTGCCGCAGGACCTGTACGAGGCGGCCTCGCTCGACGGGGCCTCGCGCTGGCGCCAGTTCCTCAGCGTCACCATCCCGTCGATCCGGCCGACGATCCTCTTCACCATCATCGTCTCGACCATCGGCGCCACCCAGCTGTTCGGCGAGCCCATGCTGTACGGCGGCAGCGTCGGCATCAGCGGCGGCAGCGGCAACCAGTTCCAGACGCTGAGCCTGCTGATGTACGAGAAGGGATGGGTCACCGGCGCGCTGGGCCAGGCCTCGGCCATCGCATGGGTCATGCTGCTGCTCCTGCTCCTGATCGGCGGCGTCCAGGCACTCGTCTCCCGCCACCACCGCAAGAAGCTGGGGGGCTGACCTCATGGCCCGCACACTCGACACGACGCCCGCCGAGCCGAAGGCCCCGGCGGCGCCCGCACCGCCGCGCGGACGGTTCCGTCCGTCGGCCGGCCGGCAGCACCACGCGGGTCCGCTCACCTACGTCCTGCTGGCCGCGGCCGCCTTCGTCTCCCTCTTCCCGCTGTACTGGAACGTGGTCGCCGCCTCGCACACCGGCGAGCGGGTCGTCGAGGCCCCGGCGCCGCTGCTGCCCGGTCCCCGGCTCCTGGACAACCTCGCCTTCGCCTGGGACCAGGTCGACATGGGCGAGGCGCTGATCAACACCACGATCGTGGCGAGCCTGGTCGCGCTGTCCACGGTCCTGTTCTCCACCCTGGCCGGATTCGCCTTCGCCAAACTGCCGTTCCGGGGCCGCACGATGCTGCTCTCCCTGGTGGTGGCCACGATGACGATCCCGCCGCAGCTCAGCGTCATCCCGCTCTACCGGATCATCACCGACCTGGGCTGGGTCGACCAGCTGCAGTCCGTGGTACTCCCCTCGCTGGTCGCCGCCTTCGGCGTCTTCTTCATGCGCCAGTTCCTGGTGGAGGCGCTGCCGGTCGAGCTGGTGGAGGCGGCCCGCATGGACGGGGCGCACAGCCTGCGGATCATCTGGCACGTGGTCTTCCCGGTGGCCCGGCCGGCCATGGCCGTCCTCGGCATGCTCGTCTTCGTCCAGTCCTGGAACGACTTCTTCTGGCCGTTCATCGCGCTGACCCCGGACGGCAGCCCCACCCTCCAGGTGGCGCTCGCCGGGCTCGGCGCGGGAAACCACAGCGTGGACCACGCGATCGTCCTGACCGGCGCCCTCATATCCACCGTGCCGCTGCTGCTCGTCTTCGCCTTCCTGGGCAAGCACATCGTCGGCGGCATCACGGCGGGCGCCGTCAAGAGCTGACCGGCCCGCACCCCGTCGCGCGCCGCGCGCGTCCCCATCCGTCACCGGATCCCCCACGGCCCGTCGCAGGCGCCGGGCCGTGGGAGACCCGACCCGTACCCCGTTGGGAGCCCCCTCCTATGACCGCGTCCGAAACCCGGCCGCTCACCGCCACCCGTTCGTTCCCGCCCGACTTCCTGTGGGGCGCGGCCACCGCCGCGTACCAGATCGAGGGGGCGGCCCGGGAGGACGGCCGCACCCCGTCCATCTGGGACACCTTCTCGCACACGCCCGGCAAGGTCTTCGCGGGGCACACCGGGGACGTGGCCGTGGACCACTACCACCGCTTCCGCGAGGACGTCGCGCTCATGGCCGAACTGGGCCTGAACGCCTACCGGTTCTCCGTCTCCTGGTCCCGGGTGCAGCCGACCGGGCGGGGACCCGCCGTCCAGAAGGGCCTGGACTTCTACCGGGCGCTCGTGGACGAGCTGCTCGCCGCCGGGATCGAGCCGGCCCTGACCCTCTACCACTGGGACCTGCCGCAGGAGCTGGAGGACGCGGGCGGCTGGCCGGAGCGTGCGACGGCCGAGCGGTTCGCCGAGTACGCGGCGATCGTCGCCGGGGCGGTCGGTGACCGGGTGACGCGGTGGACCACGCTCAACGAACCCTGGTGCAGTGCCTTCCTCGGGTACGGCTCCGGGGTCCACGCCCCGGGCCGCACCGACCCGGTGGCCGCCCTGCGGGCCGCCCACCACCTCAACCTGGGCCACGGACTCGCGGTGCAGGCGCTGCGGGCGGCGCTGCCGGCCGACCGCCAGATCGCCGTCTCGCTCAACCTGCACGAGGTGCGGCCGCTCACGGCTTCGGCCGCGGACCGGGAGGCGGCCCGCCGGATCGACGCCGTCGGCAACCGGATCTGGCTGGGCCCGATGCTGGAAGGCGCCTACCCGGAGGACCTGCTGGCCGACACGGCGCACCTGACGGACTGGTCGTTCGTCCGGCCCGGGGACACGGCGGCGGCCCATCAGCCGCTGGACCTGCTCGCGGTCAACTACTACACGCCGACGCTGGTCTCGCAGGTCGCGGAGGGCGCGGAGAAGCCGCAGGACGACGGCCACGGGAACAGCGCGTTCTCCCCGTGGCCGGGCGCCGACTCGGTCGCCTTCCACCGGGCGCCGGGCGAGCCGACGGCCATGGGCTGGGCGGTGGACCCGAGCGCCCTGTACGACCTGCTGACCCGGCTCGCCGCCGCGTACCCCGACCTTCCGCTGGTGATCAGCGAGAACGGTGCGGCGTACGAGGACGTGGTCGGCGAGGACGGCACGGTGCACGACCCGGAGCGCGCCGCGTACGTGCACGCGCACCTGGAGGCGGTGCACCGGGCGATGGCCGACGGGGCGGACGTGCGCGGCTACTTCCTGTGGTCGCTCCTCGACAACTTCGAGTGGGCGTACGGGTACGCCAAGCGGTTCGGCGCGGTCCACGTGGACTACGGGACGCTGGAGCGCACGCCGAAGTCGAGCGCGCGGTGGTATGCGCGGGTGGCGCGTTCGGGTGAGCTGCACGCCCCGGACGGCGTCTGACGGCGGGGCGGGCACACGGCGGGGGCCGTGCCGGTGGTTCCGGCACGGCCCCCGTTCGCGGGCGCGGGCACCCGTCGGACGGCTCAGATGTCGACGACCCGGTAGCCGATCACGTAGACGCCGCCGGAGCCCTCGACGGTCCGCCACTGCGTCTCGGCGCCGACCTCGCTGCCGGTGACGAGCGTGGCGCCGAGCTTGTCGTCGCCGCTGGTGGAGTCGTAGTCCCACAGGGTCATCGTGCGGGCCTGCTCCTTGCCGAGGATCAGGGCGGCGTTGCCGTTGCCGTCGGCCATGGACCGGACGTAACCGGTGCCCATGGTCTGGTACTTGATGCCGTTGCCCGGCCAGACCTTGACGGCGTTGCCGTTGGCGTCGGTGATCTTGAGGTAGGCCTCGTCGTGGTCGCCCTCGCTGTTCTTCTGGCAGTGCAGCTCGAACAGCTCTATCTTCACGTAGTCGATCGGCTCGGCCTGGGCGGTGCCGGCGAAGAGGCCGACGCTGCCGAGGCCCAGGAGAGCGGTGGCGGCGAGGCGTACGGCTCGGTTGGTGCGCATGTGGTGTCCCCCCACACTCGGGTCACTCGCGTGACAGTGGTTCCGGCCCGCGCTCCGGCGGGCCGGTGTGCCGTTCCCCCCGGCACGACACCTACTGTGCCCCGGGCCGTCCCGCCGGCTCTACGCGCGTTCCGCTGGACGGAACGGACCCGCTCCGGCGGCCGGTCAGCGGACGAGCGCGGCGGACGGGACGGTGCCGCGGGGCACGCCCCGGGCGAGGACCCGGGTGATGGCGGCGCCCGCCTCCGCCACGGCCTGGGCGAGCGCGTCGAGCCGCCGGCCGGCCGGGACCATCCCGGCGAGCGCGGCGACGATCCGCCCGTCGGGGGCGCGCACCGGAAGCGCGACGCAGCAGACGCCGTCCATCACGTCCTCCCGGTCGAAGACCGCGCCGCCGCCTCGCCGGGGGCCGCGCAGGGCCCGGCCGGCGGCGGTGTCGAGGTGGAAGGCGGTGCCGTCGCGGACCGGGACCAGGGCCTCCAGTTCGCCGGGCGCGGAGCCGACGGTGATCGCCATGTCCTCGCGCAGCACCACGAGGACGACACCGGCGCCGGTGGCGGCGCGCAGCCGCTGGACCGGCAGCCGGGCGGCGGGGCGCAGCCCGGGGTGGGGCTCCCAGGCCTGGCCGAGGCGGTACAGCTGGGGCCCGACCCGGTAGCGGGAACCCCTGCGTTCGACGGCGCCGACGGCGACCAGCTGGTCGAGGAGCCGGTGCACGCTGCCCTTGGGAACGCCGCAGGCAAGGGCCAGTTCGGTCACGCCGGCCTCGTCGCCGGTCCTGCGGAGGGCGTCGAGGAGGGCGAACGCCCCCTCCAGCACGCCGCGCCCGCGCCCGCCGGCCGCCGCGCCCTGTCCCCCGGCCGGCGGCGCCGTCACCCTGGCCGTTCTTCGCGCCGTGGTCGTACCGGTGTCCATGAGTCCCCCTGACTCTCCGCCCGGCCGTTGTCCCCCGATGGCACGGCTCCGGGCACGCCTTCCACCATGCACCCGGGCCGGGCCGTCCGGCGAGGGGCTCGCTCCGCGCGTCGCGTTCCGGGAGCGGAAGGCCGTCCTTTGCCGACTCGTCACACGGCGTCCGGTGTGGGGTCCCGTCAGGGTCATCCACCGCCCCTAGGCTCGGCGTTCATGAACGACGTACCACCGAGCGCGCCCCCGGCGCGTCCCCACCACCTCGGCTACGGGTCGACGGCGCTCGCCGCCGTCCTCGTCCTCGCCGCCCCGTCGCTGCTCCTGTCCGAACCGGCCGGCGGCGCGCCGCGCGCCGCGTCCGCCCCCGTCGCCGCGCCGGCCGCGCCGGGCGCGCCCGCCGCCTCCCGCTCCTGGGTCCGCCGGGCCGGGGAGCCGCTGACGGTCATCGCCCACCGGGGCGCCTCCTCGGCGGCGCCCGAGAACACCCTGATCGCGGACGAGGTGGCCCGCCGCGGCGGAGCGGTCTGGATCGAGAACGACGTCCAGCCGAGCAAGGACGGTGTGCCGTACGTCCTGCACGACTCCACCGTCGACCGGACCACCGACGGTACGGGGCCGATCCGCTCGCTCACCTCCGCCCAGCTCGACGCCCTGGACGCCGGGTCCTGGTTCGCGCCCGCCTTCGCCGGGGCCCGGGTCCCCACCCTGGCCGCCCAGCTGACGGACCTGCACACGCGCGGTGGCCGGCTGCTCCTGGAGATCAAGGGCCCGCACGGCCGGGAGGAGGTGGCCCGGATCGTACGGGAGGTCCGGAGCCTGCGGATGACCGACCGGGTCTTCGTCCAGAGCTTCGACCCGGCCGCCCTGCGGTACGTCCGCGAGCTGGCCCCGGAGCTTCCCCTGGGACTGCTGCGGGACGCGCTGGACCCCGACCCGGTGGCGGTCGCCGGGGAGTTGGGCCTGGCCGCGTACAACGTCTCCGACCGCGGCCTGTCGGCCCGCCCGCTCGCCGTGCAGGAGCTGCACGCGGCCGGGGTGGCGGTGAACGTGTGGACGGTGGACCGGCCGGCCCGCTGGAAGGAGCTGGACGCCCTGGGCGTCGACGGAGTCATCACCAACCGTCCGACGGAGCTCGCGGGCTGGCTCGCGGGCCGGGCCGCGGGGGCGTAGACCGGGCCCCGGGCGGGGTGCCCGGGGGCCTGGCGTTCCTCCTCTCCCGCCGGGCGGGCATCGCCTACGCTTCGGGCCACGAGGGCGTGGCGAGCGGCCCGCCCGGCACAGGGGAGACACGATGAGCAAGGCCAAGGGGACACAGGCCGGTACGGCGCCGGCCGCGCCGCACGTCGCGGACAGCCACGACCTGATCCGCGTGCACGGGGCGCGCGAGAACAACCTGAAGGACGTCAGCATCGAGATCCCGAAGCGGCGCCTGACGGTGTTCACCGGTGTGTCCGGCTCGGGCAAGAGCTCCTTGGTGTTCGACACCATCGCCGCGGAGTCGCAGCGGCTGATCAACGAGACGTACAGCGCCTTCGTCCAGGGCTTCATGCCGACACCGGGCCGCCCCGAGGTCGACGTCCTGGAAGGGCTGACGACCGCGATCATCGTGGACCAGCAGCGGATGGGCGCCGATCCGCGCTCCACGGTGGGGACGGCCACCGACGCCAACGCGATGCTGCGGATCCTCTTCAGCCGGCTGGGCGACCCGCACATCGGACCGCCGAGCGCGTACGCCTTCAACGTGCCCTCGGTGCGGGCGAGCGGGGCCATCACGGTGGAGCGCGGCAGCACCACGAAGGCGGAGAAGGCGACCTTCTCGCGCACCGGCGGCATGTGTGCGCGCTGCGAGGGGCGGGGCACCGTCTCGGAGCTCGACCCGGCGCAGCTGTACGACGCGTCCAAGACGCTCGACGAGGGCGCCATCACCGTGCCCGGCTTCAAGGGCGGCGGCTGGAGCGCCCGGCTCTACAGCGAGTCCGGCTTCTTCCCCGCGGACAAGCCGGTCCGCGAGTTCACCGAGCGGGAGCTCCACGACTTCCTGTACCGCGAGCCGACGCGGATGAAGATCGCGGGGATCAACATGACGTACGAAGGGCTGGTCCCCCGGATCCAGAAGTCGATGCTGTCCAAGGACAAGGAGGGCATGCAGCCGCACATCCGGGAGTTCGTGGAGCGGGCGGTCACCTTCACGACGTGCCCCGACTGCGGGGGCACCCGGCTGAGCGAGGGGGCGCGGGCCTCGAAGATCAAGGGGATCAGCATCGCCGACGCCTGCGCGATGCAGATCACCGACCTGGCGGCCTGGGTGCGCGCTCTGGACGAACCGTCGGTGGCGCCGCTGCTCGGCACACTGCGGCGGACGCTCGACTCGTTCGAGGAGATCGGCCTGGGATATCTGTCGCTGGACCGCCCGGCGGGCACCCTCTCGGGCGGCGAGGCGCAGCGTGTCAAGATGATCCGCCACCTCGGCTCCTCGCTCACCGACACCACGTACGTCTTCGACGAGCCGACCACCGGCCTGCACCCGCACGACATCCAGCGGATGAACACCCTGCTGCTCCGGCTGCGGGACAAGGGCAACACGGTTCTGGTGGTGGAGCACAAGCCGCAGACCATCGCCGTCGCCGACCATGTGGTCGACCTCGGTCCGGGGGCCGGTACGGCGGGCGGCAGCGTCTGCTTCGAGGGCTCCGTGGAGGGGCTGCGGGCCTCGGACACCGTGACGGGCCGCCACCTGGACGACCGGGCCTCCCTGAAGGAGTCGGTGCGCACTCCCACCGGTGCGCTGGAGATCCGGGGCGCGAACGCGCACAACCTGCGGGACGTGGACGTCGACATCCCGCTCGGGGTGCTGTGCGTGGTCACGGGGGTCGCGGGGTCGGGCAAGAGCTCGCTGCTGCACGGCTCGATCCCTCCCGGGGCGGGGGTGGTCTCGGTCGACCAGGCGCCGATCCGCGGTTCGCGGCGCAGCAACCCGGCGACGTACACGGGGCTGCTCGACCCGATCCGCAAGGCGTTCGCCAAGGCCAACGGGGTGAAGCCGGCGCTGTTCAGCGCGAATTCGGAAGGCGCCTGCCCGACGTGCAACGGTGCGGGAGTGGTCTTCACGGACCTGGCGATGATGGCGGGGGTCGCGACGACCTGCGAGGAGTGCGAGGGGAAGCGGTTCCAGGCCTCGGTCCTCGAGTACCGCCTCGGCGGGCGGGACATCAGCGAGGTCCTCGCCATGCCGGTGGACGAAGCGGAGGCGTTCTTCGCCGCCGGTGAGGCACGCACCCCGGCCGCGCACCGGATCCTGGAGCGCCTCTCCGACGTGGGCCTCGGCTACCTGACGCTCGGTCAGCCGCTGACCACCCTGTCGGGCGGAGAGCGGCAGCGGCTCAAGCTCGCCACGCACATGGCGGACAAGGGCGGGGTGTACGTCCTGGACGAGCCGACCACGGGGCTGCACCTGGCGGACGTGGAGCAGCTCCTCGGGCTGCTCGACCGGCTGGTGGACTCGGGCAAGTCGGTCGTCGTCATCGAGCACCACCCGGCGGTGATGGCCCACGCCGACTGGATCGTCGACCTGGGCCCCGGGGCGGGTCACGACGGCGGCCGGATCGTCTTCGAGGGGACACCGGCGGAGCTGGTGGCGGCCCGCTCCACGCTGACCGGTGAGCACCTCGCGCAGTACGTGGGCGCCTGACCGGACGCGGGGGCCGGGGCCGTCGGTGGACGGTCCCGGCCCCCGCGCGTGCCGGGCGTCAGACGCGGTCGGCGGCGATCAGGACGTACTGGAAGGAGCCGTCCTTGTAGGAGTTGATGAACGCCTCCTCGATGCCGGTGACCAGGCTGGAGGTGGCGCGCAGCTCCCAGTACGGGAGGGTCTGCGGGGTCAGGTCGATCACGGCCTGCGGGACGAGCCGGTTGTCGGCCATGGCGCGCAGGTACTCGCGGCGGGAGTGGATGTTGCACTCGAAGTGGGCGTTGATCTGGGAGACCCACTTCGAGGGCTGGCCGTAGCGCGGGTTCCAGCAGCCGGTGATGGTGACGTACCGGCCGCCGACGGCCAGGACGCGGGAGTGCTCGGCGAAGAGGTCGTGCAGGTCGACGTACATGCTCGACTCGTTGTTCCACGAGCCGGCGGCCTGCCCGGTCTCGAACGGCATGGCGAGCATGTTGCAGACCCGGGCGCGGACGCGCTCGGCGATGCCGAGTTCGGCGGCGCGCTTGTTGGCGAAGTCGGCCTGCGTGGACGAGAGGGTGAGGCCCTCGACCGAGCAGCCGAAGCGCTGGTGGGCCATGACCATGGAGCCGCCGCGTCCGCAGCCGGCGTCCACGAGGGTGTCCTCGCCGCGGATGGGGCCGAGGTGGTCGAGCAGCACCTCGGCCTGAGCCGACTCCAGGCGGTGCAGTTCGGCGATCAGCTTCGCCTCGTAGCCGGCGTCCGCCGGGTCACCGAGGGCGGCGTGGTCGACGTCGCCGATGCCGTAGTGGTGGTGGTAGAGGCCGTCGACGTCGCCGAGCCGCAGGTTGACGGGGCGGGCCTCGTTGTTCCAGTAGCGGGCGATGTCGTCCTGGTAGGGCGTCGCCGGGGCGGGGATGACCGCCGGGGCGGCGTCGGTGGCGGCGGTGCCGGTGAGGTCAGTGGTCACTGGAAGGATCCGTTCTTTACCAGAAGTCGGGCAGGCTGTAGCGGTAGGTGTTGGTGCGGTGCCAGTAGTGGTTGCCGTCGACCCAGGCGGCCACGCCGCGCAGGAACCGCACCACGTTCGGTACGGGGAGGGCCGCGGCCACGTCGGCGGCGGCGGCCTCGAAGGCGTGCATGAGGTCGTTGTGGACCTCGACCGCCTTCAGGTACGCGTCGCGCTCGGAGAGTCCCTCGCGTTCGGCGATCACCACGGGCAGGTTCAGGTGCCGGTCCGGGCCGGCGAGCTCCTTGGTGTAGGAGTACAGGTCGTTGACGATGGTGGTGGCGTTGCCGGCGAGCGCGATCACGCGCTGCATGGCCGGCTGGGCGTGCAGGTCGGCGGGGAGTTCGTAGCCGCCGACGGTGTCGGTGATGGTGGGGCAGGGGCGGAAGTTGTTGAACTGCCGCATCGCCAGGTACTCCCAGACCTCGGGCACGTGGTCCGTCTGGGCCCAGGCGGCCTCGGCCAGGTAGCCGAGGTGGAGCCGGGCCATGTCGTGCCGGTAGCGGTCGGCCTGGGAGGGGGTCGCCTGCCGGACGAAGTAGTCCATGGCGGAGCGGTAGGCGCGGCGCGGGGCGTCGGAGCCGAGCGACCGCAGCCAGCCGGGGGCGTACTCGTCCGTGGTGTGGAGGGGGTCCAGGGCGGTGTGGGCGAGGAGCAGACGACCGCCGAGGCCGACGGGCGAACCGCCGTGGTCCTCGCAGTAGCAGTCGTCGACGGCGTTCTCGGCGACCATCAGGCGGGTGGCGAGCATGAGGTGGTCGACGGTGGGGGCGTCGGGGTGGCAGGCGACCATGTAGCGGCCGACGGAGAAGCCGTCGAACTCGCCCTCCCACTCCTCCGGGTAGAGCTGGACCTCGTCCTCCGCCCAGGCCTTGATCCGGCGGCTGACCTCCTCCACCCGGGCGGGGTCGGGCTCCGCGACGGGGTGGTGGTAGAGGCCGGGGACGGCCTTGCCCTCGGCTTCCGGCACGGCCGGGCGCTCGGGCGCGAGGGCGGTGGCCGTGGTGCCGGAGGGCGCGGGCGCGGTGGCCGTGGCGGCCGGGGGCTCACCGCCGAGGCCCAGCTGGAGGCCCGCCGTGCCGAGGCCGCTGGGGCCGCGCAGGATCCGGTCCAGGACGGAGGGGGTGACGGCCCGCGGCGCACCGGCCGCGGGGGAGCCGGCCGGGGGCGGGCTCGGCTGCAGGGGGGAAGGCCCGGGTTCGGGCATCCGTGGCTCCTTGCTTCGCGGGGCGGCGTCCGGCACACGGGCACGCCGGACGAGCGAAAGGGAAAGAAGGGGGGTGAATCTCCGGCAATCCGTCCGGATCCGGGGGAACAGTAACGCTCCGTAGACCTGCCGTACGCCTTGAGCACGGGCGCATTACCTCGATGCAGCGATCTTGCGCGGCGAGAGGTTTACTTCGGCGAGCGACAGGATTCGGCCGGGGTGGGACGGCCCTTCGGCCACGGCGCCCGGCCGGTCCGCGGGAATCCCGTTCCGCCTCCGGGCGGCCCACCCGGCAACCGGGCGCGTGTGTCGGCTGTTTCAAGCCATACGAGGGTTTTTCACTGTTTCTCCCCGTAGGTCACGAATCTGTCGGCGAGGGGCGGGCAGACGTACGGTTCAGAGAACGCCCCGCTCACCGAGGGAGTGAGACACGTGACGCCCTTCCTCCGCCGACACCGCGAGCTGCGGGGCTCGGGGGCCGCCGCCCAGGCCCGGCAAGAGGTCCGGGGCATCATCGACGAGGCACTGCTCGCCGGCCTGACGGTCCGCCGTCGCGACGAGGAGGACGCGCTGCTCGTGACGTGCGAGCTGGTGACGAACGCCGTCCGGCACACCCGCGGCCCCTGCTCGCTGGACCTCGCCGTGCGGCACGACGGCATCGACATCGACGTCACCGACCACAGCCCCGATCCGCCGCGCCCCCGGACCCCCGACCCCTCGGGCGCGCTCGGCGGCTACGGCTGGCTGCTCGTGAGCCGCCTGGCGGACGACCTCTCGATCCGTCCCGTGGACGGCGACGGCAAGACCGTGCACGCGCACATCTGTACCGGCTGATCCGCGCGGCGCCGTGCCGCGGGCGGGGCAGCCGGGCCCCCACCTGCGCCTCCCACCCCGGGGGAGCACACTGGAGGGACGTGAGTGCGGTCCTCCCGCGCTTCCCCGGGCCCCAGGATCGAGGCGCATCCCCGTGGTGACGAACGACCGCTCCGGTCGGGGTCTCGTCCCCCACACCTTCCTCGCCTCCGGTCGGCGCCTCTACCGGGCGCCGAGAGGTTACGCCCGGATCGGATGGGAGGAGCCCGCGCCGCCCGGCACCGTGGTGCTGACGGCGAGCGGCGAGTTCGACAGCGAGTGCGCCGGCTGCCTTCGCGAGGCGCTGGCGGACGCCGGGAGGGCGGCGAGCGTGTGCACGTTCCTCGACGTCTCCCGCGTCACCTTCGGGGACTCGTCCTTCCTGTACGAGCTGCTCACCGCCCACGGCAGCCATCCCCGCCTGGTGCTCGTCGGTCCGCTGCCGAGCCAGCTGCGCCGCCTCTTCGAGATCACCGGCACGCACCGCCTCTTCCACTTCGCGACGGACCGGGCCGGCGCCGGACTGCCGTGACGGCCTGATCCGGCGCCGGCCGGAGCGGGTGCGGCCCGTTCGCGGAACGCCTGTGATCCGTCTCGGATCCGCCGGGATTCCGACGCGTGAACGCGGCGGGGCCGGGTAGGCGCGGGGCCGGGTGTGCACCCCCCAGCCGCCGCTCGGTCTCCCCCCTCCGGGCGGCGGCGCCCCGGGCAGGACGGCCCCTCCCCGCGAGGGCCGCCCCCGGCGTCACGCCCGGCCGCCCGGCGCGTTCACTCGTCGGCGCTGGGTACGTCCAGCGGGTTGGCCGGGGCGTTCTTCCGCTCCCGCTCCATCTCCTCGCCGAGCTCCTGGAGCCGGTTGCGGCCCAGGGCCTTGCGGACGTCCGGGAACCACTCCTTCTCCTCCTCCTCGACGTGGTGGCGGACGTTCTCCATGAGCACGGTCATCTTGGCGTCGAAGCGCTCGTCCTCGGGGTCGAAGTCCACGAGTTCGGACAGCATCCACAGCACGGCGTGGTGCTCCTCGACACTCTCCAGGACGTGGTCCTTGGTGTCGGGAGCCGCCTCCCGGGCGGCGGGGTAGAAGATCCGCTCCTCGATCCAGGCGTGGGCGGTGAGCTCCTTGATGACCTCGTCGGCGATCTCCCGCTTGCGGCGGTGCGCGTCCTCGCCTGCCCGCTCGAACTCCTTGAACAGCTTCTCCACCGTCTTGTGGTCCTCGCGGAGCAGCACGATGCCGTCCATGGGCGTCCTTCCTGTCCGAACCGTGCCCGGCACGCGGCCGGGCCCTTCCGTTCCCACGCATGCCCCGCCGCGCCGAGGTGAACCTGCCCGCGCCGCCGTCCGGGTGAGCCGGGTGAGCCGGGAGAGGCGGACGGGTCGGGTGGTGCGGACGAGGTGAGCGGTGCGGGTGGTGCCGAGGAGTACGCGGGGCGTGGCGGGGGCAACCGTGAGGCGTGCGACTGCGGACGAGCGACCCCGAGCGACCCGGCTGGCGGCGCGTGCGCCAGGGCCAGGGATTCCGGCTGCTGGACGAGACGGGCCGGCCGCTGGGGCCCGCCGGGAAGGAGCGGGTGCGGGCGCTCGCCATCCCGCCCGCCTGGCGGGACGTGTGGATCTGCCCCTGGCCGAACGGGCACCTTCAGGCGATCGGCACCGACGCGGCGGGCCGCCGCCAGTACCTGTACCACCCCGAGTTCCGGGCCCGGCAGGAGCGCGCCAAGCACGCCCACGTACGGGAGGCGGCGGCCGCGCTCCCCCGGCTGAGGCGTTCGGTCGAGGAGGACCTCGCCCGCCGGGGCCTCTGCCGGGAGCGGGTGCTCGCCTGTGCGGCCCGCCTCCTGGACCTGGGGTTCTTCCGGGTGGGTGGCGACCGCTACCGGCGGGACAACGAGTCGTACGGACTGACGACGCTCCTGCGCGAACACGTCCGCTGCTCCCGGGGCGAGGTCGCCTTCGCCTACCCGGGGAAGTCCGGGAACTACATCACCGCCTCCGTGGTGGACGAGGAGGTCTGCCGGGTGGTGCGCGCCCTGCTGCGCCGCCGGGGCGGCGGTGACCAGGTGTTCGCGTACTGGGAGGGGCGCGCCTGGCACGAGGTGCGGGCCGGTGAACTCAACGCGTACCTGCGGGAGAAGGCGGGGGTGGAGCTGAGCGCGAAGGACTTCCGCACCTGGCACGCCACGGTTCTGGCGGCGGTGGCGCTCGCCGTGTCCGAGCGGGCCGGCCGCGAGTCGGTGACGGCGCGCCGCCGGGCGGTGGTCCGGGCCGTCCGGGAGGTGGCCTCGTACCTGGGCAACACCCCCGCGGTCTGCCGGGCCTCGTACATCGCGCCCGCCGTGCTGGAGCGCTACGCGGAAGGGGTGACCATCGCCCCGGCGCTCGAACGGCTGGGTGAGCACGGCGTGTTCGGGCAGCCCGCGACGCAGGGCGCGATCGAACGGGCCGTCCTCGACCTGCTGGAGGACGGCCCGTCCGCACGCGGCTGACCCCGCCCAGTGGCGCCGGAGCGCTTCTACGTCTCGGGCAGGTCGTCGGGGTAGGCGCCGTCGACGTCCGTGTCGCGGTGCACGGCCGCCTCCTCGGCGGTCGCGATCCCGTCGTCCGGGCCCACGTCCCTGGCGGTGACGCCGCCCGGGACGGCGGAGTCGGGTGCGGCCAGGCGTCCGGCGCGGGTGGCGCCGGCCTCCTGGTCGAGGGGTTCGCCCTCACCGTCGGGCAGGTCCCCCAGTTCGTCGCCGTCGCCGGGCTGGACGTCGGGCAGTTCCTCGGCCAGCCGGTCGTCGAGCGGGGCGCCCTCGCGCTGCTCCCGCGGGGTGGTGCCGTACGCCGTGACGGCGCGCGGCCGCTCGGGCGGCGACCAGCCCGGGCCCTCCAGGGATTCGGTGGGACGGGTGCCGAGTTCGTTCTCGGGGTCGAGCGGGCCGCTGGGCCGGTTGGGGGCGTCCGAGCCTTCCGGCTGGTAGACGTCGTCCCCGCGCGCGTCCTCCGCGGCCGAGAAGTCCTCGGTCATGTCAGCTCTCCTCTCCCGTGCGGCGTTCCCCGGCGGATGCGCGGGACCACCGCTCCCCCGGCTCGCCGTACGGCGGCGGGTCGACCGGCGGCTCGGGGTCGTGCCACTCCTCGACCCGGGTGGGCCGGCCGGAGCGGACCAGGCCCTCGACCTCCTTCTTGCGCTCGTCGTCGAGGCGGGGTCCGGACTTGTTGCTGCCGCGATCCATCATCGTCGCTCTCCTGCGGGTCGGGCCGGCGACGGCCGGGCGGGTCCTGTCGGTCGGGCGGTGGGGTCAGTGGGCGGCCGCGCCGGGTTCCACGTGCCCCGTGCCGGGGGCGGGCGCGGGCTCCGCGGGGGGCGGTGCGGCGAACGAGCGCCGCCTGACCTCCGCGCGGGCCTCCTCCAGCAGCCTCCGGAACTCCTCGTCCGTGAGCCGGGGGCGGCCGCTCGGCGCCCGGTCGGGTGCCTTCCGTTCCGCGCGGGTGCGCATCGGGGGCCTCCTCCCGCCGTCGCTTCCTTACGCCTGAGCGACTACCCCCTCGACTGCGGGACAGACATCCCCGACAGGATTCTTCCCAGGTCGGAGGTGTGCGCGGGCCCGGTGGGGCCCTGCGGCGGCCGTGGTGGTTGATCGCGCCGCCCCCGGGCAGTCGCTCCCGGAAGCCACCCTTCCGGGCCCCCGGCCCGCAGGGGTGGACCGGGCCCGTCACCCTCCCCGCCGTGGCCGCACGGGACGGCAGCGGGCCCGTACGCACGCGACGACACGCGGCGGAGCGCCGACCGGCGCGGCCGCCGGAACGGGAGGCACCGTGACCGCCGACAAGACCCTCGCCCTGCTCCTCAAGGGCTACGCCTGGCTCCCCGGGCTGCGCCGCGACCACCCCGGCGACGGACCGCTGCGCACCCGCCTGATGGGGCGGCCGGTGCGGGTGCTGCACGGGCCGGAGGCGGTCGCCTTCTTCTACGACGAGCGCCACGCGCGGCGGCACGGGGCGCTGCCCGGCCCGGTCCTGGACACCCTCTTCGGGCGGGGGGCCGTGCACACCCTGGACGGTACGGACCACCGGGCACGCAAGGCGCTGTTCCTGGCGCGGCTCACCGAACCCGCCGCCGTCGGCGCGCTCGCCGAGCGGGTGCGGGAGGAGTTCCGGGCGGCCCTCGGCGGCCGGCGCGGCCAGGAGGTCCGCCTCTTCGACGAGGCCGCGCTCGTCCTGGCGCGCGCGGTGAGCGACTGGGCCGGGCTGCCCGGCGGCGATCGGGCGGCCACCGACCGGCTGGCCAGGGACTGCGTGGCGATGGTCGACGGCTTCGCGACGCCCGGTCCCCGGCATCTGCGGGCCCGCCGGGCGCGGGCACGCCAGGAGGAGCTGCTGTCCCGGGCGGTGGTTCAGGCCCGGGAGTCCGGCGCCGCCGCCGCGGACACGCCCTTCGGGGCGGTGCTGACCCACCGGGAGGCGGACGGCTCGCTCCTGGACCCGCACACGGCCGCGGTGGAGCTCCTGAACATCGTGCGGCCCACGGTCGCGATCGCCTGGTTCACGGCCTTCGCCGCACACGCGATGAGCCGCCGCCCGGCCGTGCGGCGGCGGCTCGCGCAGGAGGACGACCGGGGCGCGTACGCCGTCTCGTTCGCGCACGAGGTCCGGCGGTTCTACCCGTTCGTGCCCTTCCTGGGCGCCCTCGCGCCCGACGGTCTGATCCTGGACGGCGAGCGTCTGCCGCGGGGCACGATGCTGCTCCTGGACGTGTTCGGCCAGAACCACGACCCGGAGCTGTGGGAGGAGCCGTACCGTTTCGACCCGGAGCGGTTCCTGCGGGCCGCGCCGCACCGGGACGACCTGATCCCGCAGGGCGGGGGGCCGCGCGAGGGGCACCGCTGCCCGGGTGAGGACGTCACGGTCGCGGTGCTGTCGGTGCTGGCCCGGGAGCTGGCCCGGCTGGACTTCGCCGTTCCGGACCAGGACCTGCGGATACCGCTGAACCGGATCCCGACCCGGCCCCGCAGCGGAGTCCGCCTGGTGGTCGGGGCCTGAGCCGGGGGCCGGCCGGCTGCGCCGGAGCGGGTCAGCGGTCGTCGGAGCGGCGGGGCAGCAGGTCCTGGGCCTTCGCCTTGAGTCCCTGGGCGATGACGTGGGCGCGGTCGCCGCCGCGGACCAGGGAGGTCAGGGTGGCTTCCATCTGGTCCCAGGTGGCGTGCGGCGGGACGGGGGGCACCGCCGGATCCGTACGGAAGTCGAGGACGGTGGGGCCGTCGGCGGCGAGGGCCTCCCGCCAGGCGTCCTCGACGTCCTCGGGGGCAGTGACGCGGATGCCCTCCAGCCCGAGCGAACGGGCGAAGTCGGCGTACCCGACGTCGGGGAGGGACTGGGAGGCCTCGAAGGGCGGGGCGCCGCCGAGGGCGCGCATCTCCCAGCTGACCATGTTGAGGTCCTGGTTGTTCCAGACGGCCACGACGAGGCGGGGGTCGGCCCACTCCCCGGCGTACTTGGCGACGGTGACCAGTTCGGCGAGGCCGTTCATCTGCATGGCGCCGTCGCCGACGAGGGCGATGGCGGGCCGGTCGGGGTGGGCGAACTTGGCGCCGATCGCGTAGGGGACGCCGCTGCCCATGGAGGCGAGCGTGCCGGAGAGGGAGCCGCGCATGGCGCGGCGCATGGTGAGGTGGCGGGCGTACCAGGTGGCGACCGATCCGGCGTCGGTGGTGATCATCGCGTCGTCGGGGAGCAGCGGGTCGAGGGTGCGGGCGACGTACTCGGGGTTGACGGGGTCCGCCGCGAGCGCGGCCCGGCGTTCCATGACGGTGTGCCAGCGGCGCACGCCCTCGGTCACGGACCGCTGCCAGGCGCGGTCCTCCGTGCGGGTGAGCAGCGGGAGGAGCCGGCGCAGGGTGGCGGCGGCGTCGCCGACCAGGTTGACCTCGTAGGGGTAGCGCATCCCCACCATGTGCGGGTCGATGTCGATCTGCACGGCGCGCGCCTGCCCGTACGGGGGCAGGAACTCGGAGTAGGGGAAGCTGGAGCCGATCGTCAGGAGGGTGTCGCAGTCGCGCATCAGCTCGTACGAGGGGCGGGTGCCGAGCAGGCCGATCGGGCCCGTGACGTAGGGCAGTTCGTCGCTGAGCACGTCCATGCCGAGGAGGGCCTTCGCCACGCCGGCGCCGAGGGTGTCCGCGATCTCCTCGACCTCGCGGGCGGCGCCGGCCGCGCCCTGTCCGACCAGGATCGCGACCTTGGATCCGGCGCCGAGGACCTCGGCGGCGCGGGCGAGGGAGGCGTCGTCGGGCACCGGCGCCCAGCCGCTGACGTCCAGGCTGGAGGGGACCATCTTGTGGGCGTGCCCGGGCGGGGAGTACGGCAGTTCCTGCACGTCGCCTGGGATGATCAGGGCGGTCGGGGCGCGCCGGGCGTACGCGGTGCGGATGGCCCGGTCGAGGACGTTGGGGAGCTGTTCGGGGACGGTGACGGTCTCCAGGTAGGCGCCCGCCACGTCCTTGAAGAGGGTGTGGAGGTCCACCTCCTGCTGGTACGAACCGCCCATGGCACTGCGGTCGGTCTGTCCGACGATCGCGACCACCGGCACGTGGTCGAGCTTGGCGTCGTACAGGCCGTTCAGGAGGTGGACCGCGCCGGGCCCCGAGGTGGCGACGCAGACGCCGGCACGGCCGGAGAACTTGGCGTACCCGACGGCCTCGAAGGCGGCCATCTCCTCGTGTCGGGCCTGGACGAAGCGTGGCTCGTCACCGGCCCGGCCCCAGGCGGCGAGCAGGCCGTTGATGCCGTCGCCCGGGTAGCCGAAGACATGGCTCACCCCCCAGGCCCGCAGTCGTTCGAGGAGGTGGTCGCCGACGGTCGTCTTGCTCATGTCCGGTCGTCTCCGTCCCTGTGATCGCGCCCGAAGGGTCGGACGCCTCGTCTCGGGGGTCGGTGCGCGGCTGCCCGGGGCGGCGGGGCGGAAACCTCGGGGCTCGTGACGGTGCCCGCCGCTCCCCGGCGGGCGCGGCGGGCACGGGCGTTTCGGCGTCAGTGGCCGGCGAAGTCGCGTTCGAACCGCTGGAAGGCGCTCTCCTGGCGCCACTGTGCGGCGGCGCGGGGGCTCGCGGCCAGGAGCGCGCGGCAGGCCTCGCCGGGCTCGCCGGCGCCGGGGCGGGCGGCGCGGCAGGCCGCGGTGAGGCGGTAACCGTCGCGGGTGGGGTTACCGCGCCACAGGCTCTGGCCGGGCAGGAAGGCGTACTGGAGGGAGGCCCGGGCCAGGTCCTTCAGCTCGGGGTAGGACAGGCCGTAGGTGGTGGCGGCGTACTGGTACTCGTGAGTGATGTCGACGCGGCTGATGCCCGGGTCGTCGGTGGCCAGGACGACCGGCACGCCGTGGGCGCGGTAGGTCGCGAAGGGGTGGTCGTCGCCCTTGACGCCGAGGATCTGGGCGTTGCTGGTGAAGGGGACCTCGACGGCGACCTGGCGGGCCGCCATGGCGCGGGCGGTGCGGCGCCAGTCGTCCTCGTGGACGAGGTCGACGCCGTGGCCGACGCGTTCGGCGCCCGCGACGCCGACCGCCTCGGCGATGTGGAAGGTGAGATCGGCGGGCTTGACCAGGCCGGGCCACAGCTCGCCCGCGTGCAGGGTGACGTGGGCCTTCGGGTAGACGTTCCGGAGGTGGGCGATCATGCGCATGTGGAGGCGGTAGTCGCGGAGCGCGACGGTTCCGTCCTCGGGCTGGACGAGGTTGACGGCGACGAAGCGGCCGTCGCGTTCGGCCAGGCGCATGCCCAGGGCGATCTGGGTGAAGACCCGCTCGGGGGCGGTGCCCCGCGAGACCTGGGAGATCCAGCGGACCGGCAGCGCGCAGCCGGGCCGCGCCCGCCCGGTGCCGCAGGCGGCGGCTTCGCGGAACTCGGCGTCGGCCTCGTCGGCCTCCGCGCGCGCCTCCTGAACGAGCCGGTCGAGGCGTCCGCCGGCGGTGAGCCGCTTGTGGAGGGCGGCGAGGTCGTCGGTCCAGCCGACCTCCGCGGCCAGCTTCCGGGCCCCCTCCGAGGCGGGGGTGACCATGGTCTCCAGGTAGAACTGGTTCTGCCGGACGACGTCGTCGGCCACCTCGGCGAGCAGCTTGCCGCGGTGACGCCAGGTCACCTCGCCGAACTTGCCGAAGGCGTCGAAGAAGTGGTCGTGGCCGTTGCCGCCGGGTGGGAAGTCCTGCATGGACCAGGCGCGCACGATCGCGTCGTGGAAGGCCCGGTCGGTCAGCGCGTCGGCGGCCGGGCGGGTGCCGGTGCCGCAGGGGGCGGCGACGGCGGTCATCGTGCGGGTGTCGACGCACAGTCCGTCCTCGGCGGCGAGCCGGATCAGGTACTCCGTGGACACCGCCCCGGAGAGGTGGTTGTGCAGGTCGGCGCCCTTGGGGAGGCGTTCGAAGAAGCGGCGGGCGAGGCGGGGGTCGGCGCGGACGGCGTCCAGGTAGGCGGCGGTCGCCGCCTCCGCCGGGGTCCGGGCGCCGGACGGGGGCGCGGGGCGCTCGCCCGAGGGTGAGGCCGCGGACGGGGTCGCGGCGAGAAGAGGGACGAGGCTCAGCGCGCCGAGCACGGCGGGCAGGAGACGGCGGGTGCGGAGGCCGGTGCGGCCTCCGGTTCCGGTGGGTGTCGAGATCACGCGCGACATGATCACGTACGGTGACCGTCCCGGCCGGGCCCGACGCGGATCTCGCGGCGAAGGCCACCCGACCGGGGCACGGGTCGTTCACGTGCTCAGGCGTCGACCGCGACCGTGTCGGCCGTGCGTTCGGCCTCCGCCGGGGCGGCGGCGGCCGGGCCGGCGGGTCCGCGGCGGCGCGGGAGCCGCCGGGCGAGCGGCTCGGTGAAGCGGGCGGTGAGCGGCCCGAGGATCACGAGGATCAGGACGTAGGCGGTGGCCAGCGGGCCGATGCGGGGCTCGACGCCCACGGCCAGACCGGCGATGACGATGGAGAACTCGCCGCGTGCGACGAGGGTGCCGCCCGCCCGCCAGCGGCCCGCGCCTCCGATGCCGGCGCGCCGTGCCGCGTACCAGCCGGTGGCCACCTTGGTGAGGGCGGTGGCGACGGCGAGGATCAGGGCCGGGACGAGGACGGGCGGGATGTCCGCGGGGTCCGTGGAGAGCCCGAAGAAGACGAAGAAGACGGCGGCGAACAGGTCGCGGAGCGGGGTGAGGAGGGTGCTGGCGCCTTCGGCGACCTCCCCGGAGACGGCGATGCCGACGAGGAAGGCGCCGACGGCGGCGGAGACCTGGAGCTGCTGGGCGATGCCCGCGACGAGCAGGGTGAGACCGAGGACGACGAGGAGGAGCATCTCGGCGTTGTCGGAGGAGACGGCCCGGCTGATGAGGCGGCCGTGGCGCAGGGCGACGTACAGGACGGCGCCGACGGTGCCGAGGGAGATGAGCAAGGTGACCGCGCCGCCGGCGAGGCTCACCCCGGCGAGCAGGGCGGTCAGGATCGGCAGGTAGAGCGCCATCGCCAGGTCCTCGATGACGAGGACCCCGAGGATCACCGGGGTTTCGCGGTTGCCGAGGCGGCCGAGGTCGCCGAGGACCTTGGCGATGACCCCGGAGGAGGAGATCCAGGTGACGCCGGCCAGGGCGACCGCGGCGACCGGGCCCCAGCCGAGGAGGAGCGCGGCGGCGGCGCCGGGCACCGCGTTCAGGACCAGGTCGACGGCGCCGGAGGGGTACTGGGTCCGCAGGTTGGTGACGAGTTCGGAGGCGCTGTACTCCAGGCCGAGCAGGAGCAGCAGCAGGATCACGCCGATCTCGGCGCCGGTGGCGACGAACTCCTCGCTGGCCTGGAGGGGCAGGATGCCGCCGTGGCCGAAGGCGAGCCCGGCGAGCAGGTAGAGGGGTATGGGCGAGAAGCCCATCCGGCCGGCCAGGCGCCCGAGCAGGCCCAGGGCGAGGATGATGGCTCCGAGTTCGATGAGCAGGGCGGTCGTGTGGTGCACGGGCGTCGGACCTCCGGTGGGGTGCGGTGACGGCGTCAGTGCCTTCGGGACGCGGGCGGGGCCCGGGTCCGCCGAGCGGTGCGGGGTGCGGTACGAGGGGACGGCGGGCGCGGGCGGGGCGGGGGCGCGGGGCGTGGCCGGGCGGCGGCCGTGGGATACGGCGGGGCCGGGGTGCGGGGCGTACGCCGGCGCTCCCGCCCGGGAGGGACGGCGGCGCGGGGCCCCGGCCGGTCCGGTCGCCGGGCGGTCAGGAGCGGGCGGGAGCGCGCCCGGTATCGGGCACGCTGTCGCGGGCCGTGTTGTCGATGCGTACGGCCCGGGCGGGACGGCGGCGGCGCCTGCGGGGCGCCGCGAGGGCGGACGTACCGGGGACGTGTGTGTCTCGCACCGCGGCGCACCCCCGAACCCGATCACCGGCGGCGGCCGGACGGCCGCTCGCTCCCCTCCCACGAAAGATGAGCGCGTCTCTCGACCGAGCGTAAGCGCCCGGTAAAGAATCTTACCGTAGGACATATTTCACGTACGGGGAGTGAGCGCCCCATCCGGGAGGAAGGGCTCACTCCCGGCCGAGGATCACGGCGGCGGCCTCGACTCCCTCGCGGGTGCCGATCACGAGGAGCGTGTCCCCGCCCACCAGCCGGAAGTCCGGTGCCGGGGAGGGGATCGCCTCGGCGCGGCGCAGCACGGCGACCACGGAGGCCCCGGTCTCCGTGCGCAACCGGGTGTCGCCGAGCGTCCGCCCGTTCCAGTGGGCGTGGGCGGAGAGTTCGATCCGGTCGGCGACGAGTCCGAGGTCGGTGGTGGACAGCAGGCTGGAGCTGTGGTGGGCCGGCATCAGCGCGCCGATCAGCGCCTCCGCCTCCCCCGCCGTCAGCCGGGCCGACAGGGCGCACTCGTCGGGGTCGTCCCGGCGGTAGGCGTTGAGTGTGCGACTGCCGTCGCGGTGGGCGATGACCGACAGACGGCGGTGCTCGCGGGTGGTGAGGTCGTAGCGCACCCCTATCCCGGGAAGGGGGGTGCTGCTCGTGTGCGGAACCGGCATGGGAACTCCCGGACTGTGCGGTCGGACGGACGCCGTCGATCGTGATCCCTCGCGTACCGGACGGGCAAGCCCGACCCGCTCGCGAAGACGCGGGGCCCGGGACGGGGCCGGGGGTGGCGGGACCGGTCTCGACCGGCGGACCGTCGGCCGGCGCCCCTCCCCCGGGCTCGCCGGTGAGCGGCGCCCCTCAACAGCCGTACGTCCGACGCCGGTAGGATCCCCGAGTTCGAGCGGCCGCGCTCCGGGAGTGAGGGCGCGGCGGCGGTCCGCCGGAGGGGGCACACATGGGGCGGCGGGGGACGTCACGGGGCTCCGTCACCATCGAGCGCATGGACGGCGCGGCCGCCGTACGGGCCCAGGAGGCGTTCAGGCTGATCTACGCCGAGGCCTTCGCCGAGCCCCCGGCCCTCGAGACCGAGGACGACGTCGCCGCCGCGTTCCTCCGGTTCCCCGCCCTCACCGAGAGGCCGGGCTTCCGCGCCGCCCTGGCCCGTACCGCGGACGGTGAACCGGTCGGCCTCGCGTACGGCCACCCGCTTCCCACCGACGCCGTCTGGTGGGACGAACTGACCCACGCGGTCCCCGACGACCTGCGGCGGGAGGACGGGCACCGCACCTTCGGACTGCGGGAACTCGCCGTGCGCCGTCCGTGGCGCGGCCAGGGCATCGCGCGGCGGCTGCACGAGACGCTGCGCGAGGGCCTGCGGGTCGAGCGGATGCTGCTCAACGTCCACCCGGAGAACACCGCCGCGTCGGCGGCCTACCGGTCCTGGGGCTACCGCGCGGTCGGCGAGACGCGCCCCGGCGGCGGGACCGTCCTCCACCGTGTGATGCTGCTCGACCTGCGCTGACGGCGCCGGCCCGGCGGAGCGACCGGGCCCTCCGCCCCGCCGCCCCCGCGCCGAGGGCTCCCGCCGACCCCGTACGCCACGACCTCCCGCGAGCCCCCGGCCCTTCGTGAGCACCGCGCCCACCCTCTGCCCAAACCATTGCGCCAAACGTTTGGGCATGCCATGGTGTCGGCGTCAAAAGGCGTGACACATACCGCGGTTGAGGGCGATCGACGGGGGTGCGTGATGGGGGCGACGGGGGAACGGCGGCCGGGCGGCGGGGCGGACGGGGAGCGTCCCCGCGACCCGCGGCACGTGATGGCACGGACGGCACCGAACGCGGCCGGCACCGGCCGGGAAAGGGCGGCCGGTGGCGCGGTGCTCGCGCCGCCGCCGTGGACGCGGCCGGCGCGGCTCCCGGCCGGCGCGGACACGGCCACCGCCCGCATGGTCGGGCCGTTCCGCGTCCTGCACCGGCTCGGCGCGGGCGGGATGGGCGAGGTGCACCTGTGCGCCGGTCCCGACGGGGTGCTCGCGGCGGTGAAGACGGTCCGCGCCGAGTTGCTGAGCGAGGAGCGGATCCGGCGCCGGTTCACCCGTGAGGTGCAGGCCGCCCGCCGGGTCCGCAACCCGTACGTCGTACCGGTGATCGCGGCCGAGACCGAGGCTCCCCTGCCCTGGCTGGCGCAGGCCTTCGTCCCCGCTCCCGCACTCGACCACCTCGTACGGCACCTGGGCCCGCTCCCGGAGCCCGTCGTGCGGGCCCTCGGCGGCGGCATCGCCGTGGCGCTGACCGGCATCCACGGCGCGGGTGTCATCCACCGCGACCTCAAACCGGGCAACGTCCTGCTGGCGGCCGACGGGCCGCGCGTGATCGACTTCGGCATCGCCCGGATGGAGGACCGGACCGTCACCCGGGGCGAGGCGTGGGGCACGCCCGGCTTCATGTCCCCGGAACAGATCACGGACCCGGAGCGCGTGACGGCGGCGAGCGACGTCTTCTCGCTCGGCGTGCTGCTGTTCCACGCGGCGACGGCGCGGCTGCCGTGGCGGGGCACGACCCCGCTCGAACTCCAGGTCCGGACGGTGGAGGGCGACGCCGACCTGACGGGCCTCGCACCCGGTCTGCGGCGGCTCGTCGCCGACTGCCTCGCCCCCGGTCCCGCGGACCGCCCGACACCCGGCGAACTCGTCGCGGAACTGCGGGCGGAGGAGGCCCCCACCGCGTTCGGTGCGGCCCTGGGAGGCCTGCGCCCCGCGCTGGAGTCGTACGCCCGCGCCGTCCTGCACGCCGTGCCCGAGGCGCGGGTGCTCGGCGCGATGCTGGACCAGGGGCGGGACCGGCGGCTGCGGGAGCGGATCCGCGCGCTCCGCGAGCGTGCGGCGGAGCCGGCCGGGCGCGGGCTGCCGCCCTGGGCCGTTCCGGGGGTGGCGGAGTGGGCCGGGCACGTACCGAAGCGGGAGGCGGAGGAGCTGAGCCGGGCCTTCGGGGAACTCGCCCGCGAGGCCGCCGACTTCTACGGCTCCGAGGATCCCGAGGCGTTCGTGCTGCGCGGCGAGGCGATCCGCTGGCGCGGCGAGGCGGCCGAGCCGGCGCAGGCCGCCTTCGAACTGGGCGAGCTCGTGGAGGCGGCCGCGGTGGCGCTCGGACCCGCCGCTCCGGAGGTGCTGCGCCTGCGGCGGCTGCGGGTGACCCTGCTCGCGGTGGCGGGCAACACCGGCGAGGCGATCCTGCTCCAGGAGGACGTACTGCGGCGTGTCCGCGCGTCGTCGGACACGCCGGGACCGGCGGCTTCGCCGGACCCGGCCGAGTTCGCCGCCCGGGCCTCCGCAGGGCCGGCGGCCGTCGCCGAGGCGCGGGTGGAGCTGGCCGAGCTGTACGGGCGGGCCGGGCGCCCGGAGTCCGCCGCGAAGGAGTACGCGCACGCCCTGGCGGACGCGCGGGCGGCGGGCGCGGAGGTGCCGGCCGAGCGGATCGCCCAGTGGCGCCACCAAGAGGCGTTCTGGACACGGCCGTTCGACCCGGCACGGGCCCTGGCACTGTTCCGGGACCTGCACGGGGACTGCCGGCGGGAGCTGGGCGAGGCCCACTCCCTCACGCTGGAGGCACTGGAGGGCGTGGCGTACACGCTCGGCACCGCCGGGGACGCCGAGGCCGCCCGGGACATGTACGAGGACCTGCTGCCCCGCGCCCGGGCCCACTTCGGCGCGGACAGCCTGGAGGCACTGGAGACCTGGGCGAACCTGGCGGGCTGGACCGGCGACGCCGGGGACCCGGCGCGGGCGGCCGAGCTGTACGCCGAGGTGGTGGTGGCGGCGGTGGGCCGCTGGGGCGAGTCGCACCCCCGGGTCACCCGCTGGATCCGGGAGGCCCGCGTGTGGCGGCGGCGGGCCGCCGAGCGGACCGCCCTGCCGGGAGTGGCGGCCGGGGTACCTGCGACGGCCCCGGAACCCGCGCCCCCGGCACAGGACGCCGCTGCGGCCCCGGGTGGCCGCGGAGCGAGGAGGGGCCTCACGAGGTGGTGGCCCGGAAAGCGGCGTACGACTCCGTCCCCGGCGGCACCGGACCGGCCGGAGGAGCCGGGCCGGGCGGCCGGGCACCGGGCCCGCACGCCCCGGCGGGGGGCCTACACGGAGGCGGGCACGGAGGGCGGTACGCGCGCCGGTACGGAGCCCGGTACCCGGACGGTCGCGCTCGGACAGGAACTGGCGGAGCGGGTCCATCCGGTGTTCCTGCCGCCCGACCGGTTCCCGCCCGCGCTGGAGCGGGTCGACCGGAACGTCCTGCCCGGCCTCAGGACGGCCCTCGCGATCCGGCAGGGCGACAACGTCGACTTCGTCCAGCCCCATCTGCTCTCCGACGGCGAACTCGAAGGGCTGTGGAGCAGCGCGCGGCGGAACGTGTGCCGGCTGGACGGGCTGCGGACCGTCCGGACCGAGGCGGGCGACGGTGACGTGATCGCGGAACTGTGGCACCGGGACGACGTGTTCGTGGCGTCCCGCGCCGTCGCTCCGGACTGGCTGGCGCCGGCCCTGTTCGGGACCCCCGAGCCGGACGGCATCCTGGTGTGCGTCCCGCAGATGCGCAGTCTTCTCGCGGCGCCCGCGCGGCCGGCCACGGTCGCCCGTCTCGCCGCCGTCCTCACCCTGACCGCCGCCGAGGTCCACGCCGGGGCGGCGCACCCCAACCTCGCCGTCTCGCCCGACGTGTACCTGGTCACCCGGGGCCGCGGGGCGGCCACGTACCAGGCGCAACGCGTCGGCCACATGGTGGACGGCCGCCCGGTCGTCGGCGGGGAACTGCTGGATCTGTTCGGCCGGGGGTGACAGCGGTGGCGGCGGTGCGGGCGGGGGACCCGGTGTCCGGTACCGGCCGTGGCGCGCGGCAGCCGTTCTGCGATGATCCACCGGGTACGGGTGACGGCCGCCGCGGGCGGGCGTGGAGCGCGGGGACGCCAAGGAGGGGCCGGCATGGGGGACTCGGTGACGCTGCAGGAGATCGCGGAGCGGCTCGGGCTGCACGTCTCCACCGTGTCGCGGGTCCTGCACGGCTCGCCCGACGCCCGGCGGCGCGCGGCGTCGGCGCGGACGGCGCGGCGCGTCGAGGAGCTGGCCACGGAGCTCGGCTACCGCCCCAACCCGCATGCCACCAGCCTGCGGACGCGCCGCAGCCGGCTCATCGGCGTCCTGTTCCCCCGGCTGTCCGAGGTCGTGGTCGCCACCATCTACGAGGGCATCGAGGAGGAAGCCACCGCGCGCGGGTTCTCCACCTTCGTCACGAACACGCACGACGAGCCGGCGACGCAGCGCGAGCGGATCGAGATGGTCCTCGCCCGGCGGGTGGACGGGCTGATCATCGGCGACGCCCACCTGGACGGGGCGGCGCTGGCCGGTCTCGAACGGAGCGGCACGCCGTTCGTCCTCGTCAACCGCCGTACGGAGGGCGGCCATCCGGCCGTCGTCTGCGACGACCACCTCGGCGGGCGGCTGGTGGCCGAGCACTTCCTCGGCCTGGGACACCGCCGGGTCGGTGTGATCGCGGGCGAGCCGTTCGCCAGTACGGGCACGGACCGCACCGCCGGTTTCGCCGGCCGCTACCGCGAGGCGGGACTGCCGCTGCCCCCGGAGGCCGTACGCGCCTGCGGCTTCGACACCGCCGGCGGCCGGCGCGCCGCCACCGAACTCCTCCGCTCCGCGCGTCGCCCCACCGCCCTCTTCGCCGTCAACGACTCGGCGGCGATCGGCGCGATGGGCGCCGCACGTGACCTCGGCCTGCGTGTCGGCGCCGACCTCGCCCTCGCCGGCTTCAACGACGTCCCCGTCGCGGCGGAACTGCCCGTACCGCTGACCAGCGTGCACTCCCCCATGAAGGACCTCGGCCGTACGGCCCTGCGCGAACTCCTCCGCCACCTCTCCGGCGGCACCCCGGCCGGCCACCGCCTTCTCCCGCGCCTGATGATCCGCGCCTCCAGCGGCGCGGCGGTCGGACCCGCGATCGACTCGCGGGACCCGTGACCGGCCGCCCCGCCGTACGCGCGGCACGGCCGCTCACGGCCGGCCGGGCGGGTCGTCCCCTCCCTCCGCGTCCCGTTGGCCGCGCGGTCGCGGGAGCGCCGTGAGGGCGACGGCCGTGAGCGTACCGGCGACGACACCGCTGCCGAGGACGGTGCGGGCCCAGGTGGGGAAACCCGCGTACAGGCCGGGGGCGAGAAGGGGCAGGAGCCCGGCGGTGAGGGCGAGGGCCGCGGTCAGGGTGCCGTGGCCCGTGGCGGAGAGGTCGGCGCGGCGGAGCATGTCGACGCCGAGCACGGCGATGACGGCGTAGACGACGAGGGAGGAGCCGCCGACGACGGCCTCGGGGATGCCGGCCAGCGCGCGGGAGACTGGGGTGGCGAGGCCGAGGGCGACGAGGAGGACACCGGAGCCGGCGGTCACGAAGCGGCTACGGACGCCGGTGAGGCGGCCGATGCCGATGTTCTCGGCGCTGGTGACCATGAGCGAGGTGCCGAACAGGCCGCCGGCCAGCGAGACCAGGGCGTCGGCGCGGGCGACGCGCGGGACGTCACGGGCCGGCTGCGGCCTGCGGCCGACGGTCTCGCTGTTGAGCACGGTCTGGCCGGTGATCTCGGCCAGGGTGGTGAGGCTGAACACCAGCAGCGGGAGGGCGGCCAGGACGTCGAAGCGGGGGGTGCCGAAGGGCAGGAAGGCGGGCAGGGCGAAGCCGCCGCCGGCCGCCGGGGTGAAGGCGCCCAGGCCGGTCACCACCGCCACGGCGGTGCCGGCCGCCATGCCGAGGAGGACGGAGGTCTGGCGCCAGACGCCGCGCAGCAGGACGTACGCGGCGGCGGTCGCCGCGACCGTGAGCCCGGCCAGGAGCACCGCGCGCGGCTCGCCGGTGCCGTCCGGTCCGGTGACGAGGCGGGCGGCGACCCGGATCATCGCGATGCCGATGAGCAGCACGGTCACGCCCATGACGAGCGGCGGGAAGAGCCGTACGACCCGGGTGTACAGGGGCAGTACGGCCAGGAGGAGCCCCGCCGCCAGGAGGACCGCGCCGGTGGCGGTCGGCGCGCCGTGCTCCTGCGCGATCTGGAGGAACAGGGCGGTCGCCGCGCCGCCGGGCAGCATGACGAACGGGAGGCGGCCGCCGATCCGCCCCGCGCCGAGGGACTGGAGGAGCGCGCCCGCCCCGCACAGCAGCAGGACGGCGCTGAGCAGCGAGGCCGTCGCGCCGGGCGGCATGCGGAGGGTGCCGGAGACGAGGAAGACGGTGGAGACGGGGGCGGCGATCATCGCGAGGACGTGCTGCGCCGCCAGGGGGGCCAGGCGGCGCAGGGGCACCCGCGCGTCGACGGGATCGGGCGCGTCGGCCGGGGCGGGGGCGGGCGGGGTGGTCGTCATGCCGTCGCCTCCAGCCACGGGATCTCGTCGGCGGTGTAACGGTAGGCGCGGAAGACGGCGTTGGGTTCGGACGGGAACAGTCCGCGGACCTCGCTCTCGCCGTAGCCGGCGAAGTGCGGGACCACGTACTCCCAGCACAGGTAGCCGTCCCTCGTCACTTCGAAGAGGCGCCCCGACGGGGAGTCCGTGACGAGGGTGTTGCCGTTGGGCAGGCGCTGCGCCGAACCCATGAACGGCGCGAAGAAGAACTCGCGGGCGGGGTCGTGGTACTCCCAGACGACGTCTCCGGCCGCCCGGTCGATCTCGACGACGCGGGAGTACGGGACGTCGTGGCCGGGCCGGAAGACGCCGTTGTCGAAGACGAGGAGGCGGCCGTCGTCCAGTTCGGTGGGCGCGTGCTGCTGGCTGACCGTTCCGGGGCGGCTGCGCCAGAGGATCTCGCCGGTGTCCCGGCTGATGACGACGACGGCGGAGACGCTGCGCAGACTGGCGAGGACGTTGCCGTCGCGCAGGGGCGTGACGCTGTTGATCAGGGGCCAGTGTTCCCGGGCGTACGCCTCGTGGAGCGGGAAGGAGTCCCGGTCGAGGTGTTCCGCCGCCCGCCAGGACCAGAGGAGTTCGCCGTCCGGGCCGATCTCCTTGACGGTGTCGGCCCAGACGGTGCCGCCGGCGGCCTCGGAGCCGGGCACTCCGCCCCGGACCGCCGCGGCGTCGGCACCGGTGAGGGGTTCGAGGGCGGTGTAGAGGACGCGGCCGTCGTCGAGGTGGTGGGCGTCGTGGTGCTGGAGCGGGTCGCGGTGTTCCCGCAGCACGGTTCCGTCGGGTGCGGCGTGGAGCATGACGCCGCCCCGGTACTTGTGCCACATCGGGAACAGCGCCTCCTCGCCGGGCAGGACGCCGTTGTAGGCGAGGGTTCCGCCGTCGAGGAGCCGGGCGTGGCGACCGGGGCGGTAGGGGAGGTTCCACCGGTGGACGGTGCGGCCGCGCAGGTCGATCAGGTAGACCTCGCCGGTGCCGGTGAGGGGGGCGTAGAGGGTGTAGCCCCCGGACGCGGCGGTCTCGTCCAGGGCGATGAGGCCGGTCGGGCGTCGGCGGCGCGAGTTCTGGTCGATCAGGGGCATGTCGGAGCTCCTCGCTTCAAACTTTCTTTGATGAGAACAACCGACTTTGACGGTAGGCCCGGGGTGTGAAGCGCGTGTGTCAGCAGTACGAAATCGTCGGCGGGGGTCCGCCGTGCGCGGCGTAGGCTGCGGTCAGGCGCGTCGGCCGGGCAGAACGGCGCCGCGGGGCGGGAAGGACGGGACCAGTCATGGAGGCCGCGAACACACCGCGGGTCGGCGCCGCCGTGCGCCGCCGGCGCCGGGCGCTCGATCTGACGCTCGCCGAGGTCGGCCGGCGCAGCGGGCTCTCCTCACCGTTCCTCAGCCAGATCGAGAACGACCGGGCGCGCCCCAGCATGCGCTCGCTCCAGCGGATCGCGGACGCCCTCGGCACCACGGCGGTCCAGTTGCTCGCGGCCTCGGACGAGACCCGTACCGTCGACGTGGTGCGCGCCGGGGACGACAGCGGTCTGGACCGGGAGGGGCGTGTCCGGCCGGTGGTGCGGGGCCGTCACCAGCTGCACGCGCTGGAGTTCGTGGGCCGGCACGAGGCGGACCGTGAGTTCCGGCACCGGCACGACGAGTTGATGTACGTGGCGGACGGCGCGGTGGAGGTGGAGGCGGACGGCCGGCTCCACCGTCTGGAACGCGGCGACTCCCTGCTCCTGTCGGGCGGCGTCCGCCACCGCTGGCGCACCACGGACCCCGGCTCCCGGGTCCTCGTCGTCGCGATCGGGGAACACCTGGAGCTGCTGGGGGCGTGAGGACGCCGCCGACGGACGGAGCCCCGCGGCCCGGGACCCGGACCGGAGGTGAGGTGCGTCCGAGGGGAGCCGGAGCCGGACGGGGCGCCCGGCGCAGGGTCGGGAGCACCGGCTGAGACCGGGGCCGCGCCCCCGGCCCCGTACGCCCGGCTCCCGTGTCAGTCCGTCTGCGGCCCCATGATCCGGACCAGCAGGTCGTCGAGGCTGATCAGGCCGGTGAGCCCGCCGTGCTCGTCCCGGACGAGGGCGAGGGAGGCGCGGCGGCGGCGGAGGTGCTCGACGGCCTCGGCGACCGTGGTGTCCGGGGCGAGTTCGGGCACCGGCCGGGCGAGGTCGCGTGCCGTCACGGACCTGCCGCGGGTGCGGGCCACGAGGGCGTCGCGCGCGTGGAGGGAGCCGACGACGTGGTCCCCGTCGCGGACGAGGAGGCGGGAGCGGTCGGCCGTGGCGGCGCGGGCGAGGATCGCGTCGAGACCGGCGCCGGCCGGGACGCCGGCGATGTCGTCCGCGGGGGTCCGCAGGGCCGAGACCGGGGTCTGCGGTTCGGTCAGCGAGCGGGTGATCAGCTGCGAGTCCGTCTCGTTGATCAGGCCGAGACGCGCCGACTCCGCCACGAGGTGGGTGAGCTGCTCGCGGTTGTGGACGGCGGCCAGTTCGTCGCGGGGCTGGACGCGGCACAGGCGGACCAGGGCGTTGCTGAGGGTGTTGAGGAGCACGATCAGCGGTCGTACGGCCGTGACCACCGCCCGGAACGGCGGGGTGAGCAGCATGGCGGAGCGCTCGGGGTGCGCGATGGCCCAGGACTTGGGCGCCATCTCCCCGAGAACCATGTGGAGGAAGACCACGACGACCATGGCGACGGCGAAGGCGATGCCGTAGCTGAGCGCCGGGGGCAGGCCGAGCCCGATCAGGAGCGGGTCGAGTGCGTGGGAGACGGCCGGTTTGGAGAGGGCGCCGAGGCCGAGGGTGCACAGGGTGATGCCGAGCTGGGCGCCGGCGAGCATCAGCGACAGCTCGCGCATGCCGGCGAGGGCGGCCTTGGCGCCGCGCCGGCCGTCGGCGGCGGCCTTCTCGATCCGGTGGCGCCTGGCGGCGACGAGCGCGAATTCGGCTGCGACGAAGAAGCCGCTGCCGACGAGGAGCAGAACGGTGACGAACAGCGCCGTGGGGAAACTCATGCCTGCGCCTCCTCGGCGGACGGGGCTCCGGCGGCCGGCGCCAGGCGGACGCGTTCGGGGACGTGCCGGTCCAGGCTGAGGACCTCGATGCGGACGCCGTCGACGGTGAGGCCGTCACCGATGGTCGGGAAACGGCCGAGCCGGTCGACGACCAGCCCGGCGACGGTGTCGTAGTCGTCGTCCTGGGGCAGGGCGATGCCGGTGGCGTCCTCGATCTCGTCGAGGCGGCGGCCCGCGTCGACCCGCCAGCCGTCCCCGTCCTTCACGGCGAGCGCGACGACGACGTCGCTCTCGTCGGCGATGTCACCGACCAGTTCCTCCGCGATGTCCTCGTACGTGACGATGCCGGCGACGCCGCCGTGCTCGTCCAGGACGACGGCGAACTCGTCGTCCGCCTCCCGCATCCGCGCCACGGCCTGGGGCAGCGGCAGCGTGTCGGGGAGCAGCAGCGGGCGCCGGGCCGCCTCCCCCGCCGTGAGGGTGTCGAACCGGTCGGCGGGCAGCCGGACGAGGTCGCGCACGCCGAGGACACCGGAGGTGTCGTCGGGGTGGTCCCCGAGGACCGGGTAGGTGGAGTGGCCGTGCGCCGCGATCAGACCGACGGCCTCGGTGAGGGTGGCGTCCTCGCGTACGAACACGGCGTCGACGCGCGGCACCATGACCTCGTCGAGGGTCCGCTCGGAGAACTCCAGTGCGTGGTCGAGGAGTTCGGCCGTGTCGGCGGGCAGGCGGCCCTGCTCGTGGGACTCGCCGATGAGGTGGCTGAGCTCTTCGAGGGTGGCGCCGTGGTGGAGCTCCTCGACCGGTTCGATGCCGGCTTTGCGCAGCAGTCCGTTGGCGGCGCTGTCGAAGACGCGCACGACCGGTCCGACGATCTTGAGGTAGACGAGGGTGGAGGAGGCGAGGGACTTGGCGAGCCGCTCGGGCACGGCCAGGGCCAGGTTCTTCGGCGCGAGTTCGCCGAGCACCATCTGGAGCACGGTCGCCACGACGAAGGCCAGCACGACGGAGAGCGTCGCGACGAGGCCGGCGGGCAGTCCGGCCCCCTCCAGGGCGGGCCGCAGCAGGGCCGACACGGACGGCTCGGCCAGGAAGCCGACGACCAGGCCGGTGACGGTGATGCCCAGCTGGGCGCCGGAGAGCATGAAGGAGAGGCGTTCGAGGACCTTCAGCGCGCGGGCGGCCCGCTTGTCGCCGGCCGCCGCCTCGCCGGCGAGCGCGATGCGGTCGGCGGCGACGTAGGCGAATTCCTGGGCGACGAAGTAGCCGGTGCCGGCGGTGAGCGCGAGCACGGCGAGCAGGCCGGTGAGGGCGTTCATCGGCTGCCGCACCCCTTCGCGGAGGGGTGCTTCGATCGGGCGGACAAGCAGGGGCTCCTTCGGAGGGCGACGTCAGATCTGATCGTGAACGGTCGGAAAGCGAGTGGTCGAAAAGCGAACGGCGAAACGTGAATGCCCGGGGGTCGAGGAAGGGAAGGGATCGGCGGGGACCGAGACGGGCAGGGCTCGACCGGGAGGCGTCGGGGCGTCGGGGCGTCGGGGCGTCGGAACCGAGTATCGACGCGTACGCGAGGGGGAGCCCGGAATCACACGCGACGGGACCGGCCGGTTCCGCCGCGACGCCGTCCGCCGTCACGTGGCCGGGACGGCGCCGGTCCGCTCGCGACGGCGGCAGGGGGAAGCCCGTTCATGATCCGGGCGCCGGGGGCACGCCGGTGGCCGGCGAGGACACGGCCGTGACGGACACCGCGCACGCCGGGGTGAGGACCGGGGCGGGAAGCAGCACTTCGATCACCGTGCCACCCCCCGCTCCCCCGGCTCGATCCGGCGACAGGGCGGGTGGTGGCACGGCTCGTACTGGGAGGCTCACCCATTGCGGGTCGCTCACTCCTTCTCGTCCTCGGGGCGGAAACGGTGCGCCGGCGCGTGCGGCGAGCACCAGGGCTCTCCCCGAACTGTAAAGGAAAGGCAAACCGGTATCGAGAGCCGGCGCCCCCTCTCCGGCCGCGGCACCCCGCCCCCACGAGCGGCGACATGGCGCGACATGCCCCAGACTCGTACCAAGGGGCCGGCGACGGACACCGCCGGCCGCGCAGGTCAGGCACGTCAGCAGGTCAGGCAAGTCAGGTCGGCTCATCAGGTCACGGGGAGTGTGGCCGTCGTGCTCGAGGTCCCGTTCTGGTTGTGGGCGGCGTTCGCCGCGACGGTCGTGGTGTCGCTGGCGGTGGACCTGCTGGCCCACCGCAGCGCGCACGTGATCGGTTTCAAGGAGGCGGCCGCCTGGAGCGGCCTGTGGGTGGGCCTCGCGCTGGTCTTCGGCGTGGTGGTCTTCCTCGTCCTCGGAACGACCGCGGGCACGGAGTACACGACGGCCTGGCTGCTGGAGAAGAGTCTGTCCGTCGACAACCTCTTCGTCTTCGCCGTCATCTTCGGGTACTTCAAGGTGCCCCGCGCCTACCAGCACCGGGTGCTGTTCTTCGGTGTCATCGGGGCCCTGGTCTTCCGCGGCGTCTTCCTGGCGCTCGGCGTGGCCGTGGTCAGCCGTTTCACCGCGATCCTGTTCGTCTTCGCCGCCGTCCTCTTCTACAGCACGTACAAGCTGCTCAGGGAGGAGGACGACACCTTCGACCCCGGCAACAGCTTCGCCGTCAGGCTGCTGAGGAAGATCGTGCCGGTCCGTGACGAGTACGCGGGGGCGAAGTTCTTCGTCAAGGAGGCCGGCAAGCGCGTGGCCACGCCGCTGCTCGCGGTGGTGGCGGCGATCGAGGCGGCCGACCTGATCTTCGCCGTCGACAGCGTTCCGGCCGTCCTCGCCGTGAGCGACGACGCCTTCATCGTCTACACCAGCAACGCTTTCGCCATCCTGGGCCTGCGCGCCCTCTACTTCATGCTGTCCGGTCTCCTCGACCGCTTCCACTACCTCAACACCGGCCTGGCGGTGATTCTGTCGTTCATCGGCGTCAAGCTGATCCTCCAGGCCTCCCACAAACTGATCAGCCCCGCGGTTCCGGAGATCCCGTCCCCGGTCAGCCTGGCCGTCATCGCCGCGATCCTCGCCGCCTCCGTCTGGTTCAGCCTGCGCCGGCCGCCCCGGCAGAAGGAGCGGGAGGCCGCCGGCCCCGACGCCGACCCCGGCGACCCGGGTGACCCGCCGCCCCGGACACCGGGCTGACCACCCCCGGACGCGCGCGGAGACGGACCCGAGCACCGGCTTCCCTCGCGCCCGGTGCGGGATTATCGTTAAAAAATGGGTAAAAACGAGCGCCCGACCGGGCAGCATGGTGTGCTTGTCTGCCCGGTCTGCAAGCAGACCGTCGACACCGTGGTGAAGCGCCGCCACAAGACGCTGGGCCTCTTCGTCCCCGAGTGGGGGCCGGGTCCCTGCCGCAATGTGGACTGCCCCGAGTACCTGGAGGAACCTCCGCCCGCACGGATGCCGCGACGCGATTCCCCGTCCTGACGCGCCCGGGACGCCGGCCGTCACGGCCGGGGCCCCGGCGCGCCTGCCCCGCGGGCCCGCGGCGATGACGGCGAGGGGGTACGAGGCACCGGCCCCGACCGGTGAGGTCCGAAGGGCCGGTGGCTCGGGTCCGCCCGGGGAAGACCGTTCCCGAGGTCCGTCGGGTCCGGTCACATCCCGGTGGCATCCCGGCCGGGTCCCACGGCGCCCGAGGGCTTCCGCCGGGTCACGGCGGCTCCCTCCGGCTTCGCCGGACCGCCCGGCGCCCGCGGGTTCGCGGCGCGGCCTTCCGTCAGAACGCGAAGACCGTGGTCGCCGCCGTGCGGGCCGTCAGTTCGCACGGGTTGCCGTAGGTCTCCGACCAGGTGACGCGCCGCCCCTGCCAGACTCCGTCCCCCGTGACGGTGACCGGGTTCCATTCGCGCGTACAGGGGCGGTCCTCCCCTATCGCCGTCAGGCTCGTGAAGTCGCCGTCCGCCGCCGCGAGTTCCGCGCACGCCTCCTCCGGTGCGGGATGGGTGCCGGACGGGGTCGGGGCGCAGTTCAGGGTGACCGCGCGGGTGACGGTGGCGGTCGCCGGGTCCTCGCCCTCACCGATGGTGAGGACGAGCGCCGACGGCGCGTAGAGGCTCGCGGGCGCCGCCTCGGCCGTGCCGGTGCCGGCGAGAGCGGTGCCGACGAGGGCGAGGCCCGTCGCGGTGGCGAAGGCGGTGGCGCCGAGGGTGCGGAAGTAACGCACAGGAATGTCCCTTCGTGAGGTGACAGTGAGGATGCGGGCCGATCGGCCGCGGCTCGGAGTTTTGTCGAGGCCCGGGCTGATCGCACACCTGGTCGCAAGGTTCCGGCCGTCACTCGCGACGCGGCCGACCGACTGGTCGTTCGGCCAGATGAGAAGCGGTGTTCCGGTCCCCCGCGACCGCCTCCGGGGCGCGGCCGGTGCGGCCGTACAAACGCGAACGATCCGCTGGCCTGCGGCGTCGAGAAAAAGGTTCAAAACAGGACCTTCCGCACGGACTCACGATCGTCCGGAATCGAGGGCCTCCGCGCCCCGGAAAGGCCGGGCGGGGGCGTTCACCTCGTTCCCGGATCCCGCCTCCGCCGGGAGCGAGAAGGGCCGCCCTCCGGGGCGAATTCCGGGCGAACTCCTCCGGTCCGGCCTGTGACCAGCGGGTTTTCCCCCGGGTGGTCCTGGGGCGCCGGCAGGACCGCGCCGCCTTCTTCGACTCCCGTCGGTACGGCAGCGGCCGGGACGAAGCCAAGCGGCCGGAAAACGTGCATGCTGGGCACCAACAGCGGTCGAGTTCCTGTCGGGAGGCCGGAAGAGTGAACGACGGCAAGGGGAGACGGCGCCTGGTCGGCCGTGCCTCGGCCGGGAGGGGTGCGGCGGCGCACCGCTCGGCCGGTGCCCGGGGGCGGCTCGGGCGGGGCGGCGCGAGGACGCCCCTCGACCGGATCACCACCCGTGACCGGCTGGCCTGGCTGAATCTGGCCGGTACCAGGATCGGCACCACCCTCGACCTGGAACGCACCGCGCAGGAGCTGGCCGAGTTCACGGTGCCCGGCTTCGCCGACGGCGCCGCCGTCGACATCCTGGAGAGCGTCCTGCGGGGCGACGAGGGACTGCGGTGGACGGGAACCGGCGTCCCGCCCATGCGCGCCACCGCGGTCTGCGCCGTCGACGCCCTCTCCTCCCTCGAACCCACTCCGGTCGGCGAGACCACCTTCCGGGCCGAGGAGGCGCACGAGACACTGCTCCACCGCTACTGCCTGCGGCAGGGCAAGCCGGTCCTGGTGAGCCGGATGCGGGACGACGACTTCCTCAGGGTCGCGCCGACCCGGAGCGCCGCGGCCAAGATGCGGGCGGCCGGAGTGCACAGCTACCTCGCGGTCCCGCTGATCGCCCGGGGACTGCTCCTCGGCAGCGCGGACTTCGTCCGCGGCCCCGGGACCCCGCCGTTCTCGGCCACCGACCTGGCCCTCGCGGAACAGCTCGCCTCGCAGGCCGCCGTCTACATCGACAACGCCCGGCTGTACGGCCGCGAGCGCGAGCACGTCGTCTCGCTCCAGCGGACCCTGCTGCCCCGCGCGACTCCCGTGACGCCCGGTCTGCGCGTGCGGGGCGAATACGCGCCGTCCACCGCCCACCACGGAGTGGGCGGCGACTGGTACGACGTGATGGCCCTGCCCGGCGGACGCACGGCCCTCATGGTGGGCGACGTCATGGGGCACGGGCTGCCCGCCGCCGCCACGATGGGGCGCCTGCGGGCGGTCGCCCGCACCCTGATGACCCTGGACATGGCGCCCGAGCGCGTCCTCGCCCGGCTCGACCTCGCCACCCGCGACCTGGAGGACGAGCAGGTCGCCACCTTCCTCTGCGCCGTGTTCGATCCGGCCGACTCCACCTACACGCTGGCCAGCGCCGGGCACCTGCCCCCGCTGCTGCTGGGCGGGGAGGGCGCCGCGGCGTTCGCGGACGTCCCCGTCGGCGCGCCGCTGGGAGCGGGGGTGATCCCGTACGACGCGGTCCGGCTGCGCGTGCCGCCGGGCGGCAGTCTGGTGATGTACACGGACGGCCTGGTGAAGTCCCGGCACGCGGACCTGGAGCGGCAGCTGGACCTGCTGCGTTCGGCGGCGGGCGGCCTGGCGCCCGAGGCGGTCGAAGGCGGCGGCCTCATCGGGTGCGCCCCGGCGGGCGCCGCCCGGTTCGACGAGGCCGTGCTCCTCGTCGCGACGACCGCCGCGGACGCCCTGGACGCCCCGACCGACGTACGCGAGTGGACCCTGCCCCGGGAGGGGCGCGCGGCGTCCGTCGCCCGGGGCCTGGTCACCGACCAGCTCGCCGCGTGGGAGCTGACGGAGCTCGCCGACGTGTGCGAACTGGTCGTCTCCGAACTCGTGGGCAACGCCCTGCGCTACGGCAACGGCCCCGGCCGGCTCCGGCTGCTGCGCGGCGAGCGCCTGGTCGTGGAGGTCTCGGACACCGGTCCCGACCTGCCGCAGATCCAGCACGCCGATCTCAGCGACGAGGGCGGCCGGGGTCTCCAGCTCATCAACATGCTGTGCCGCCGGTGGGGTTCCTGCCGCACCGTCACCGGCAAGGTGGTCTGGGCGGAACAGAACCTGCCCTCCTGAGGCCGGCCCCGCCGGGCGGGCGCCTCAGGGGGACGGCGGCAGCCCCTTCGGCTCCCCGCCCGGGGGCGGTTCCCGGCGGGCCGGCCCGTTTCCGGCCGCCGCGGCCCCCAGCGCCCGCAGGGCGAGCAGCAGCACGCCGATGTCGTCCAGGTACACGGGGTCCGGCAGCAGGTCCACGGGCGAGACCGTGTACACGACCGCGGTCCAGAAGAGGGCCTTGGAACGCAGCGGGACTCCGGCGTCGAGCAGCAGCCTGCGGGCCCTCAGGACGCGGACGAGCAGAACGGCCGCGCATCCCGCCAGGGCGAGTACGAGAACCAGGGCCGCGATCAGCCAGGGTGCGTTGTCCATGGCGCTCTCCTACCCCGTCACGCCTCCGCCGCGCGGGTCAGTTCGGCGTGCCCCGGGGTTTGACCTCCCGGCGAGCGGCAATGCGGATCGGCGGGCGCCCCACCACACCGTGACGAAAGGCCAGCCAGGAGTCACCGTCCAGGAAGGCAACCATGTCGACCCTGACCGCAGTTCTCATCCTCGCGGTGCTGCTCGCCGCGCTGGTGGCGGCCGGCGTCCTGCTCCGGGCCCGTACCGGCGCGGACGGCGGCAGGCGCTCCCTCGAGCGGCGCTTCGGCCCCGAATACGATCGCACTCTCCAACAGCACGGCGGCGACCGCGAGTCGGCCCACCGTGACCTGCGCGAGCGGGCCGAGCGGTACGGCCGCATCCGTCCGCTGCCGCTGGAGGCGGCGGTCCGCGAGCACTACGCCGCGCAGTGGGCCACCCTCCAGGAACGCTTCGTCGACGCGCCGGGGCAGGCCCTCGCCGACGCCGACGACCTTCTGACCCGGATCGCCGCGAGCCGGGGTTTCCCCGAGCCCGACCGGCGCGAGGAACAGCTCGCCGCACTGTCGGTGCACCACCCCCGCCAGGTGGAGGGTCTGCGCGCGCTGCGGCACGCGGCGCGTACCCAGGCGGCCTCCACCGAGGAGATGCGGGCGGCGCTGCTCCGGGCGCGTGACCTGTTCGAGGAGCTGACGGCGGCCGGTTCCCCCCTCGCCCCCCGCCCGGCGTCCGGGCGGCACCGGGCACCCCATCTCCTCAAGCCGAAGGGAAGTGGTGCGTGATGGCGCACGAGAACCATGACCGGTGGGCCAAGGGCGGGAACGAGGAGGACCCCCGGCAGGCGTCCACGCCCCCGTCGGACCGGGGCGCGCCCCTCGGCGGGGCGGGGCCGGCGTCCCCCGGCGTCCCCGCCCAGCGCACCGGCCATCCGGCTCCCCCGCCTCCCGTACCTCCACCCACCGCACTGCCGCGGCAGCGGCGGCCGACCGTCCCGTCCGAGGATCCCGGTGCCACGGGCCGGAACGGCGGGAGCGACAGGAACGATCCCGCCGTGACCCCCGCCGCGCCGCACGGACGGGACGCCGCCGGCGGCCCGGACGCCGGCCCCGCCTGCGGCGAGAGCCCGGCTCCGGACGACGGTGACCGCCTGTTCGACGAGGGCACGCGCGACCGTCTCGAGCAACGCCTGCACCACGCGCTCGTACGGTTCGTCGACGCGCCCCACGAGTCGGTCGCCGAGGCGGACGAGGTCCTGGCGGAGGCGGAGGAACAGCTCCTCGCCTCCTTGCGGGACCGCCGGGCCGCGTTGCGGGCGGGCTGGCGGGAGGACGGCCGGGCCGGCGGTCCGAACGAGGACACCGAGCGGCTCCGGGTGCTGCTGCGCACCTACCGCGAGATGACGCGGCGGCTGCTCGGGGCCTGAGCCCGGCCAGCTCCCGAAGACCGGAAACCCCCTGGACGCCAGGGGGTTTCCGGCCCTCCGGACGGGTGGACGTCACTCCTCCGGGAGACATGGCACACAACGACCGCACATGTCCGCGCCGACGGGGTAACAGAGTGCGGGCGGAGCCGTCGGACGTATTGTTGCCGTTTGACAACTATGGCTATGGAGCAACAGAGTAGGCGTGTCGGACGCGCACGGGGAAGGACCAGGAATGCTCCGGTGGGCGGGGATGTCTCCGTGTGCTGGTCACCCGCACCGTGAGGCGCCGGTGGCACCGGCGTGGCGAACGGGCGCTCAGGCGGTCCGGCTGTCCGCGTCGGGGGTGACGCCGTGTATCTGGGTCGCGGCGGCGGAGCAGAACGCTTCCAGCCCCTCCAGCAGCGCGATCCGCTTCTCGGCGGGCATGTCCGACAGCACCTGCCGCAGCTCCCGCTCCCGGCGGGCCCGCAGATCGGCGAGGAACGCGCGGCCCCGGGCACTCAGGTGCAGCCGCACCTCCCGCCTGTCCCCCTGGCTCACGGCCCGCTCGACGAATCCGGCGGCCACGAGCCGGTCGCAGAGGCGGCTGGTGGAGGGCGGGGTGGAGGCGAGCGACTCGGCGAGGGTGCGCAGGTTGATGCCCTCGTGGTGTTCGAGGATGTGCAGCACCCGCAGCTGGGAGGCCGAGGTGGGTGCGGTCGACGCCCGGCCCCACACGACTTCCAGCAGCTCGACGGCCGTGGTCGTCACACGTGCGACCTCGTCGGGCTCTGGGCGGCGGCGGAAGGCAGTCACGGTCACACTCTCGCAGGCACTGGGATGCCTGTCAGCGTACTAGGCGTACGCACTGATCACCGAGGCCCCCGGGCCGGGGTGTTCCCCACCCGGCCCCGAGCGAGGGGCACCCGCAACGGAGAAGGAATGGTGTGTTTCCGACATGAAGAGATTCCTGGCCGCCGAACGCGCGCTGCGTGCGGCGGCTCCCCACGAGTTGCTCGACGCCATCCGTGCCGTACTGACGGAACAGTACGGCGCGGAGGACGTCGAGCTGTTCATGGCCGACTACGGCCTCACCGTGCTCCAGCCCGTGGCGGAGCTGCCGCTCACGGTGGAGCCGGTGTCCGTGCACAACAGCCCGGCCGGCCGGGCCTTCGGCTCCCAGCGGCCGTACCGCGAGGAGAGGAAGGACGGACGGGCGCGGCTGCACCTGCCGGTCAGCGTGCGCGGCGACCGGCTCGGCGTCCTGTCCGTGACGCTGCCCGGCAGCGACGCGGCACGCCGGTGGGAGGTCGAGCTGGCCGAGGCCGCCGACGTCCTGGCCCGTGAGGTGATCGTGGCCGAGCGCGACACGGACGTATATCTGCAGGCGCGTCGCAAGGACCGGCTCACCCTGGCCGCCGAGATGCAGTGGCAGCTGCTGCCGGGCCGCTCGTGCTCGCGCGACGAATACGACCTGGGGGCTCAACTGGAGCCCGCGTACGCCATCTTCGGTGACAACTTCGACTGGTCCTCGACCGCCGACCATCTGATGCTGTACGTCACCAACGGCATGGGCGAGGGCATAGAGGCGGCCCTGCTCACGAACCTCGCCATCAACGCGCTGCGCAACGCCCGGCGGGCCGGCATCTCCATCGCCGACCAGGCGGCCCTGGCCGACCAGGCCGTCTACGCGCACTATCAGGGGCGGGCGTACCTGTCCGTCCTCATGTTCGACTTCGATCTCGCCACGGGACGGACGCGGGTGGTGGACGCCGGCTCGCCCCGGCTGCTGCGGCTGCGCGACGGGGTCGTGGAACGCGTCACCTTCGAGGCCCAGTTGCCGTTGGGCATGTTCGAGGAGACCGACTACGTGGCGCAGGACTTCCACGTCGAGCCCGGTGACCGGCTCGTCTTCGTCAGTGACGGGGTGCACGCCGTGTCCTCCCCCAAGGGGGAGGAGTACGGACAGGAGGCCCTCGCCCGGGCCATCCACGCCACGCGGCTGCTGCCCGCCGCCGAGGTGCCGCGCGCCATCCTGCGGGAGCTCACCGGGCACCGCGGGCGACCGTCGCCGGACGACGACGCCCTGGTGGTGTGCCTGGACTGGCGGGGAAGGCCTTCCGGTGACGGAACGGGCGGACGACGGATGTGACGATCGCGTGTGGGTCGGGGGTGCGCCCTCGCATTAATGTTTGTCATGTAGCAATAATTGCTCGGGGGTGGCCGACCGGTCGGCCTCGAACCTCGCGGCAGGGAGACGATGCAGGTGGCGGAGCACGAAACGGCCCTCGACGTGACGCGGGAGCTGAGCGACTTCCTGGAGCACCGGCGCGAGCAGATCGCCCAGCGGTGGGCGGAGGCCGCCCTGTTCCGTACGGTGTTCACCGTCTCACGTGACGAGGCGGTCGAGGCGTGCAAGGCCGTCGTGGACGCCCTGGCCGAAGTGGCCCGCAGCGGCCGGCTGGAAGACCTGCGGGCCCCCGGCTTCGACTCCGTGCGGGAACAGCTGGGCCGCATGGCGGCCTCGCGGGCGAAGGCCGGGTCCACCCCGGCGCAGATCGCGGGTGAGGTCGCCGGCCTGCGCGAACCGGTCACCGCCCTGCTGCGCGCGGAGTACGACGACCCCGCCGACCCCCGGGGCCGGGCCGGGGAGATCGCGCTCACGATCCTCGTCGGTACGCTCCGCCTCGTGGTCATGGAGACGACGGTCGAGGCGGGCGAGGAACTCATCGCCCGGCAGCGCCAGCAGCTCATGGAGGTGGCCACGCCCGTCATCCGGCTCTGGGACGGTGTCGTGGCCGTGCCGCTGATCGGCACCCTCGACAGCGCGCGCAGCCAGATCGTGATGGAGAATCTGCTGGAGGCGATCGTGGACCAGCGGGCCCGGTACGCCATCCTCGACATCACCGGCGTTCCCACCGTCGACTCGCTGGTGGCCCAGCACCTGATGAAGACCGTCGCCGCCGCCCGCCTCATGGGCGCCGAGTGCATCGTCTCCGGAATCCGGCCGGCCATCGCCCAGACCATCGTGCAGCTCGGCATCGACCTGGGGACGATCATCACCCGCGCCGGCCTCGCCGACGCCCTGGCCTACGCGCTCGGCAAACAGGGCATCGTCGTCTCCCCGCGGCCGGCCACGGGAGGGAACGCGCGGTGACCGAGCCCTTCGCCACCCGACCGGGACCGGTGCCGGTCCTGGTACTGGGCGACGTCCTGCTCGTCACCCTGCAGGGCGATCTGCACGACACGGCGGCGGAACAGCTCCAGCAGGACATCACCCAGCACATCGCGTCGAGCCCGGGGCCGGTGGGCGGTGTGGTGATCGACATCTCGGGCGTGGACGTCGTCGACTCCTTCCTCGGCCGGATCCTCGCCGAGATCGCCGCGAGTGCCCGCCTGCTGGCCACCCGGACGGTCCTGGCCGGGATGCGCCCGTCCGTGGCCATCACCCTCGTCGAACTGGGCCTGACCATGCCCGGCCTGGACACGGCCCTGGACGTCGAAAGGGCCCTGTCCCTGCTGGGCCGCCCCTCCCCCGCGGCCCCGCCCGCCCACCCGGAAGAGGGCGCGTGATGCATGCCCCATTCGTGTCGGCCACGCGCCTTCCCATCGGCTCCGACGCCGATCTGGCCTGGGTGCGCCAGCAGGTCCGGCAGGCCGCGGCGGCTCTCGGTTTCGGACTGGTCCAGCAGACCAAGCTGGTGACGGCGGTGAGCGAACTCGCCCGCAACACCCTCGTCCACGGGGGCGGCGGCCACATGGAGATGACGCCGCTGGCCGAAGGGAACCGCCTGGGCCTGCGGCTCTCCTTCGTCGACCGGGGCCCCGGCATCCGCGACCTCGACCTCGCCATGACCGACGGGTACACCACCGGTGGCGGGCTCGGGAAGGGTCTGAGCGGATCCAAGCGCCTGGTCGCGGAGTTCGCCATCGACAGCCGCCCCGGCGAGGGCACCACCGTCACCGTCACCGACTGGGTCTCCGCTGTGCCCTCGCCCCGTACGGGTGCGTCATGAGCAGGGTCTGGGACATCCCGGTGCACGACTCCACCCGGGTCCGGGACGTCCGCGTCGCCGCCGAGGCCGCCTCCGCCCACATCGGGCTCGACGCCCACGCCACGGCGGTCGCGGCGCTGGTGGCCACCGAGCTCGCCACCAACCTGGTCAAACACGCGGGCGGCGGCCGCGTGATGATCGAGCCGGCCCGCCCGGCCCACCCCGTCACCGACGCCGAGCCCTGCGTACAGATCACCTCCCTGGACCACGGGCCCGGCATCACCGATGTCGCCGCCGCGCTGCGGGACGGCTCCACCACCGCCCGGTCGTCCCTCGGGGCGGGCCTCGGCACCTGCCGGCGCGTGTCCCACGAGTTCGACCTGCACAGCGCACCGGGCCGCGGCACCGTCGCCGTGGCGCGCGTCGGCCGGGAGCGGCCCACCAGGACCGCCTCCCGTGCACGGGCCGGCTCCCCGCGCCAAGGCGTGCGTGCCGGGGGCGTCACCACCTCCCTCGCCCACGCCGAGCACTCCGGGGACGCCTGCACCGCCGTGCGCTCCGGATCGCGGATCACGCTCATGCTCGCCGACGGGCTCGGACACGGCGTCAAGGCGGCCCTCGCCTCCAGCGCCGCCGTCGAGACCCTGCGCCGCAACGCCGACCTTCCCCCCGCCGACATCCTGCGCCACCTCCACACCGCGCTGCGCACCACGCGCGGCGCCGCCGTCGGCGTCGCCGCGCTCGACGAGGACACCGGCCGCCTCACCTTCGCCGGAGTCGGCAACATCGGCGCCAGGCTCCGCACTCCCGACGGATGGCACCACCTCGTCTCCCACCCCGGCATCGTCGGAGCCCACTTCCCCGCCACCGTCCCCCTGCGCGAGGCGGCCTGGGGACCGGACCACCTGCTCGTCCTGCACAGCGACGGCCTCCCCAGCCGCTGGACGCCCCCCGACGATCCCCTGCTCGCCACCCATGACCCGGCGGTCGTCGCCGCCGTCATCCTCCGCGACGCCGGCAGCGCCGCGCGCCCCGAACGCGACGACACCTGCGTAGCCGTACTGGCCCCTGCCCCCACGGACCGGAGTCCATGACCCCCACCACACACCTCCGGAAGCTGGCGACGTTCGCCGACGCGGCCCGGACCCGCGCCGCCCTCGACCGGATCGTCACCGAGGGCGGTGCTCCGGCGTTGGAGCGCGCCCGCTTCCTCACCGCCCTCACCGCACGGCTGCGCCACTGCCTCGACCAGGGCGGCGAAGGGGAACTCCTCCTCCACGTCCGGCAGGGCACATCGTCCGGGGACGGCCGGCTCGACGTCTGGCTGCGGCCCGCCGGGACCCGACCGGCCCCGCAGGAGGCGCCGGACCTCACGTGTGCTCTGCCCGTTCCTCCGGCCGGGGCCGGCCTGCGGCGCGGTGTGCCGCTGGGCGAGGCCCTGCTGCGTGCCGACGAGAACACCGCGACCGTGCTGCGTCTCCTCGACGAGCAGGAGGATCTCCTGCGGCTCCACGAGGAGGAGCTGCACAAGACCAACCAGGGGGTCCTCGCGCTCCACTCCGACCTGGAGGCCGCGGCCGTCGCCCAGCGCGAACTGCTCGAAGCCGAGCGGACCGCACGCACCGAGGCCGAGCGAGCCCGCCGGCTGCTCACCTTCCTCGCCGACGCCAGCGCCGCCATCACCGCCTCCCTCAGCGCCACCGCCGTCCTGCGCCGCCTCGCCGACATGCTCGTACCGGACTACGCCGCACACCTCGACGTCTGGCTCTTCGACGAGGAGGGCGCGGACCAGGACGGCGGCGACGACAGCGGCGCGTACGAAGGGCACGACGGGCGCGCGTACCGGGCACGGGAGCACTCGCTGGCCGCGGTGGCCGCCGCCCGCACCGGACGCCCTCAGCACGCCGCCGCCCACCCCGGCGGGCTGCCCGGCACGGACGACCTCCCGGCCTCCGCCCTCTCCCCCGACCGGCCGCTCCTGGCGATCCCCCTCACGGCCCACCGCCTGCTGGGCGTCATCACCCTCACCGCGCCCGGTCCCCGCTTCGACGCCGACACCGGCGTGATGCTGGTCGAACTGGCCCGGCGCGTCGGGATCGCCCTGGACAACGCCCGCCGCTACGAGCAGTACCGCGACACCGCCGAGGCCCTGCAACGCGCCCAGCTCACCGACCTGCCCGACCCATCGGGCCTGCTCCTGGCAGCCCGGTACCTCCCGGCCACGCGCGGCCTGAACATCGGCGGCGACTGGTACGACGCCTTCCTCCAGCCCGACGGCGGACTGCTCGCCGTCATAGGGGACGTCACCGGCCACGGGCTGCGGGCCGCCGTCCTCATGGGCCAGCTCCGCACGGCGCTGCGCGCGTACGCGGTCGAGAACAAGAGCCCCGGCGAGATCCTCAGCCACCTGCACCGCATGCTCTGTCACCTGCAGCCGGAGCTGTACGCCACCGCGATGATCGCCCGGTTCCGGCCGGGTGAACCGGAGGTGGTCTGGGCGTCGGCGGGCCACCTGCCCGCCGTGGTGCGCGCCGCCGACGGCTCCGTACGGGTCCTGGACGCCAAGCCGGGCGTGATGCTGGGGATCCCCGTGCCCTTCACCTACCAGGACCACCGGGCCGAACTGCCCCCGGGCTCGTCCATGGTGCTCTACACCGACGGCCTGGTCGAACGCCGCGCGGACGGCATCGACCCGGGCATTGAGCGCCTCGCCCGCTCCATGGCCGCCTTCGACACGGCGGAGCTGGAGCAGGACCTGAACGCGGCGGCCGACGCCGTACTCAAGCAGCTCCTGCACGACTCCGAACGGGACGACGACGTCTGCCTGCTGATGTGCCACATGGTGACGCCGGCCCAGGACGCCGAGGCGGCCGGCGAGCGGCGGACCGCCGAAGGCTGACCCGGTCGCGGTCAGAACCGGTGGCCGCCCACGTGCCGGGCTGCCGCGTCCTGAGCGGCCAGGAGAGCGCGCATGCCCCGGCTCAGTGCCTCCCGGTCGGCCGGCTTCATCGCGGTCAGCACCTCGGCGAGCGCCCGCGACCGGTGGGCGGCCACCTCGTCCAGCACCTGCCGGCCCCGCGTCGTGAGGTTCAGCTGCACCTCACGGCGCTTGTGCGGGTGCAGCACCCGCTCGAGCAGCCCCGCCGCCGCCAGCCGGTCGCACAGCCGGCTGGCGGTCGGCAGGCCTATCTCCATGCCCTCCGCCAGCATGGTGAGGTTGAGCCCCGGCTCGGACTGCAGGATCCGCAGCGCCCGCAGCTGGTGCGGCGACAGCCGCAGGCTGGCTTCCTGACTCGCCGCGGCCCACAGGTGCGCGAGACCGTCCACCGCGTCGGCGATCTCCAGCGCGAGGGACAACGGATCTCCGCCCGTTCCCTCCACCCGGTCGTCTCCGGAGCCACTGAGACGAGTCACGAACCCATCGCTTTCAGCATTCGCCTGCCCATATGGATAACACCCTCATTCAAACGCGTTACCCGATGAGTCGCCGAGCAAGCACCGCCGGTCGAGCCATCGTAGGAAGCCGGGCGGGACAGGGAAACGGATCACCCAGCAACCTAGCCCAGGGCGGGGCGCCCCAGGGCGCTTGTGGACAAACCGGCACGGGGGTGTGGTGGACGCGGCGAGATCGTGAAGATGCCGGGACGTTCCCAACGGCTCGGGGCCGGCGGTCAGTCGGGGCGGATCAGCGAACTGCCGGTGAGCAGGACGACCTGGTCCTCGTCCGTGTAGGTCCGCGCCTGCTCCCTGTCCGGGTTGAGCTCGACTCCGTGGTGGGGTGCCTGACGGATGTGCCGGGCGATGCGGTGGCCGATGGCCAGGTGCCCGTGGTGCCGGACGGCGCCGACGACGGAGCCGAAGGTGACCGGCCGGTTCACCGGCACGTAGTGCGCGGCGGGATGCAGGGCGATCTGGAAGCCGGTGGGCGCGAACAGCTCGTCGAAGATCCTGTCGAGATGGGGGTTCTGCGAGATCTGGGAGAGGCGCAGGCTCAGGAAGTTGCCGCTCACGATGAGGTCGTCGGGTTTGCCCGCCTGGGCCAGCACCCGGTTGCGGTCGTCGGCCATCTCGGTCACCAGGGTGAAGGGGTCCGTGGTGCGCTCCGCGAGATCGCGGAGGTTGAGCAGGGTGGCGAGGGTGCCGGCGTCGGCCTCCTGCGGATCGCGGTCGCCGGGGCAGAGGACGATGACGTGGTCGTACGTGTCCACGGACAGGCCTTCGAGGACGTGCCGCCGGGTGATGTCCGCCTGCTGGAAGGTGAGTTCCAGTCCCGTACCGCGTCCTTCCCCGACCGCGGTCGGCGTCTCGGCGACGACGTCGACGCGTGAACCGGCGGGAAGGTGGGCCCCCAGTTGCCCGATGATGGCTCCGAGCCGGCGGTTGGAGCCGAGGACGAGGACCTTGCGGCCCGTGCTGCGGGGCGTCACCGCGGGCTGCGGCGGTACGGGGGTGAGCTCCGCGGCCGGGTCGGCGAGGGCGAGGGTGGTGATGTCCTCGCTGATGACGACCATCCGGTCGGAGGCCTCGACGCGGACGTCGCCGGGCGGGTTCATCAGGATGTGACCGTCCTGCCGCATCAGGCCGATGACGGTGGAGGCGCGGAAGGCGAGCAGGGTGTCGTCGAAGCGCCGTCCGGCCAGTTCGGGCCGGTGCGTCAGGTAGATCTCCTGGCCGGCGAAGTCGAGCAGCTCGCTGTAGACGAGGGAGAGCCCCGACTGCAGGCTGCTCTGCACCAGCAGGCGGGCGATGAAGCCCTGGGTGCTGACGACGCGGCAGCGCGGTCCGCCCGCCAGACGGGCCGCGGCGAGGTTCTGCTCGTCCGCGACCCCCGCCACGATGAGCGGGCCCGTGCCGTCCTCCCGGGGCGTTCCGGCGACGGCGAGCAGCGACTTGATGACGGCGAAGTCGGGGCTTTCGTCCTCGGTGCCCAGGACGATCACCGACCTGGCCCGACCGGGGCTGACGATGCCGACGTCCTGGGGGTCGGCGGGGTTGCCGGTGCGGCAGACGATCCGGGTGCCGGCGGTGTCGCCGACCCGTTCGCGGATCTCGGTCTCCATCTCCGGCCGGTCCTTTTCCGCGAGGATGGCGATGCAGGCGCGGCGCCCGCGGCGGTTGGCCTCGACCAGTTCCGCGACGATCACGTGGACCTGGGAGGACCAGCCGAGGATGACGGTGTGGCCGCTCTCCACCACAGGGGTCCGGCCGGCGCGCAGCCGTGCGAGCTGGTTCTGCAGCCCGGCGCTGATCACCGGGATGAGCGTGCTCATCAGCATGATGCCGCCGAAGGCCATGAGGACGGCGATCACGAGGAAGAAGGCCGACCCCCGGTCCTTGAGCAGGACGGTGGGGCTGAGGACCCGGTGGAACCCCGCCCACACCGAGGAGCGCGCGTTGTCCGGCCGGATGCCGTCGGGGGCGAACGCCAGCAGCAGCAGACCGTTGAGGGCCGCGAGCAGGCAGCACAGGACGGCGAGGACGCCGATCAGGGCGGGGGCGCCTCGTCCCATGACGTTGTCGACCCGATAGCGGAACTTCTGCAGCACAAGAACTCCTGCCTCGCGGGGCTCCGCTGGAAGTCAGCGTCGGAGCCATCATGCGAGTCCGCACCGCGCCGGCCAACGAAGCCCGGCCGGTCGGACCCCCACGTCACGCGTCCGCCCCACCAGCGGCGATGGCCGCCCACACCACATACAGGTGAATCCCCGGCAGGAGCGGGCGTGTCCCGCGCGCCGTGTCGGGCGCTTCGCGGAGGGTGTGCGCCTGTGGATACTCAGCTCACGAGGCGTGCCCTGGTCACCGCGACCGGCACCGGCGCGCTCGCCCTCACCCTGCCCACCGCTCCCCAGGCCGCGGCCGCGCCGGCGGCCGCCGCCCCTCCTGTGCCCGGGGGCGCTCCCCGGGACGTCTGCGAGCGGGTGGCCAGGGCCATTCTGGTGCTGGACGAACACGGTGAGCCCCTCGTCCCGCGGTACGCCAGGATCCTCCTGGAGACGGGCCTTCCGCGCGCGCACGGTGGCGGCAAGCGGATCCTGGTCGTCGGGGCGGGGCCCGCGGGGCTCGTCGCCGCGGATCTCCTCCGGCGGGCCGGGCACCACGTCACGGTGATCGAGGCCAACGGCAACCGGGTCGGGGGCCGCATCAAGACCTTCCGTACCGGCGGCCACGAGAACGCCGCGCAGCCCTTCGCCGACCCCCGGCAGTACGCGGAGGCCGGTGCGATGCGTATTCCCGGCAGCCACCCGCTGGTCATCGGTCTGATCGACGCCCTGGGCCTGGAACGGCGCAGGTTCTACCTCACGGACGTGGACCCCTCGGGCCGGCCGGCGAACCGGACGTGGATCCAGGCCAACGGCGTCCGCGTGCGCCGCGCGGAGTACGAGCGCCGGCCCCGCGTCCTGAACAGGCACTTCGGCGTACCGGAGAAGTACCTCGACACGACGGCCGCGGAGATCTACCGCACCGCCCTCGCGCCCGCCCGCGCCCTCATCGACGGCAAGCAGGGCCGGGACCTGGTCGAGGGCTGGACCACCGTCCTGCAGCGGTACGGCCACTGGTCCATGTTCCGGTACCTCACCGAGCAGGCGGGGCTCGACGAGAGGACGATCGACCTCGTCGGCACCGTCCAGAACGTCACCTCGCGGCTGCACCTGTCGTTCCTGCACAGCTTCCTGTCCTCCGCGCTGATCAGCCCGGACACCGCCTTCTACGAACTGCCCGACGGAACCGCGACCCTGGCGGACGCGCTCTACGCGCGCGTGAAGGACCTGGTCCGCCTCGACCGCCGTGCCGTCCGCGTCGAGCACGGCCCGCGCGGCGGCGTCACCGTGCACACGGTGTCCGAGGGCCGGGACGGCCCGGTCGAGCGGGAGTCCTTCACCGGTGACGAGGCCATCGTCACGGTGCCGTTCTCGGGGCTGCGCCACGTCACGTTCACCCCTCTGCTCTCCTACGGCAAGCGGCGGGCCGTCACGGAGCTCCACTACGACGCGGCGACCAAGGTCCTGCTGGAGTTCTCGCGCCGCTGGTGGGAGTTCGACGAGGAGGACTGGCGGCGCGAGCTGGAGGCGATCAGGCCCGGCCTCTACGAGCGGTACCGGCGCGGCACCGCCCCGGCCGACGGCTCCCTCCTGGGCGCGCACCCCTCGGTGCCGGCCGGCTACATCTCCCCCGCTCAGCGGGTCCACTACGCCGCGCACCGTTCGGCCCTGCGCGACCAGCCCGAGGCCGCCATGGTGATCGGCGGCGGGTCGACGACCGACAACCCCAACCGGTTCATGTTCGAACCCTCCCACCCCGTACCGGGCAGTGAGGGCGGCGTCCTGCTCGCCTCCTACAGCTGGGCGGACGACGCCCTGAAGTGGGACGCCTTCGACGACGAGGAGCGGTATCCCCGGGCGCTCGGAGGGGTCCAGGACGTGTACGGGCAGCGGATCGAGGTGTTCTACACCGGGGTGGGCCGCACCCAGTCCTGGATGCGCGACCCCTACGCGTACGGCGAGGCGTCCGTCCTCTTCCCCGGGCAGCACACGGAGCTGTTCCCCCATGTGCCGGTGGCGGAGGGCCCCCTGCACTTCGCGGGCTGTCACACCTCCATCAAGCCGGCGTGGATCGAAGGCGCGCTGGAATCCGCCGTGCGCACGGCTCTGGAGGTGCACACCGGGAAGGTGGCGTCGGGGCGCCCCTGACCGGCGGCCACGGTCAGGGGGCGTTCCGGTCTCCGCCGGAACGGCCCCTGACCCCCACCGGGTGGCTCAGAGCCGAGGGCCCAGCTGCCCGCACGCCCGGACGAACGAGACGAGTTCGTCGACCTTGTCCGACCTGGCGTCCACGGCGCGGTTGACGACCTTCACCAGGTGGTCGTACGCCTCGGTGTGGTCGTACCGGGCCGTGTCGGCGATCTTCAGGGCCCAGCGCCAGTACCCGCGGATGGTGTCCGCGAGCGGCATCCGGAACTCGGCGATCACCTCCCGGATCGGCTCCACCACCGCGTCCCCGTGGTGGTGCAGATAGCGCCCGACCATGTCCGCGAAGAACGAGAAGTGCCGGGCCTCGTCCCTGCTGAGCCGGACCAGGATCTCCTTCAGGAGCGGATCGCCGACGACCTGGCGCAGGTGCTGGTAGTAGATCTGGGTCGCTTTCTCCTGCACCAGGGGGTACACGAAGAACTGGACCGCCTGCGCGTAGGGCAGGTCGAAGTGTTTCCGTCCCTCGTCGGCCAGCGAGGCCCACAGTTCCTGTTGTTCGGCGAGGCCGGCGGCCAGCTGGTAGCGGGCCAGTGCCCGTGCGTGGGTGTCCTCCTCCTGCGCCCAGCGGACGGTGAAGTGGTACAGCTCCCGGTTGTGGATGAACGTCTCGCGATCGACGCTGTCGTCCACCGGGAAGTTCTGGTCGTACAGCGCGAAGTAGCCGGGCAGGTGGTCCTCGATGATGGTGACGAACTGCACCGCCGACCGCTCGCCCTCCGTCAGGCGGCCGGCGTCGGCCCGGGACCAGTCGAAGCTGAAGTCGGTGTCCCAGCGCTTCTCCGGGGGTGAGGTGCGCAGGAAGGCGCCGACCGCCGCGTCCACCTCCGTGGCGGGCAGCAACGGCCCGCCGACCTGGCCGCGCCTCCCCCGGGCGGGTATGGCGTCGATCTTGGACAACGTGCCCTCCATCAGCGTGATTTGGCGAGGGTCAGTGAGTAGTGCTTGGTGGTGTAGCCCCACCCCGCGTTGGCCGTCTTGAGATAGCGGGTCAGCTGCTCGGACAGGCCGGGTTCGATCTCGTCCAGGCGTGCCGCGTTGCGCTCCACGTTGGCGAGCCAGTCCTCGATGGTGCGCCAGTAGTCCTCGGTCAGATCGTCCACGGCGACGACCGAGAACCCGGCGTCCTCCGCGCCGCGCACCAGGTCGGAGAGCGGACGCATGTCACCCCAGCCGAAGATCGAGTCCCGTACGAACACGGAGTTCTCGCGCTCGGCGAACTCGGCGCGCTTGGCGTTGTTGCGGTAGCAGCTCTCGGACACGTACATGCGGCCGCCCCGCTTGAGGGCCGCCCAGGCCTTGCGGTAGACGGCGTCGAGGTCGGGCATGTGGACGATGGACCCGAGCATGGTGATCGCGTCGTAGGAGCGCGGTTCGAGTTCCAGGTCCTCGATCTGTCCGACGCGGGTGTCCACCCGCCCGGTCAGGCCCTTCGCGGCGGCCTGCTCGGCTATGTAGGCGTGCTGGTTGGGCGCGGGGCTGATGCCCGTCGTGGTCGCGCCGTACTCGGCCGCCATGAAGAGGATCAGTGAGCCCCAGCCGCAGCCGATGTCGAGCAGCCGGCCGCCCTCCTTCACGCCGAGCCGGTCCGCGACGTAGTGCAGCTTGTTCTGCTGGGCCTGGTCGAGGGTGTCCTCGTCGGTGCGGTAGATCCCCGCGCTGTACTTGCGGGTCCGGTCGAGGTACAGCTCGAAGACCCTGGGGTCCTGGTCGTAGTGCTGGTTGGTCTTCGGCGCTGCCGGTTCCACGGAGTCGACGGTCATGGGCGGTCAGCCCCGCTCGGCGAGGAGGGCGGCGACGGCGTCGGCCACGTCGTCGATCGTCTTGAAGCCGAAGACCTGGTCGTCCTCCAGCTCGATGTCGTAGGTGCGCTCGATCCGGGCGACGGACCGCAGCACCTTGACCGAGTCGGCGCCCTCGACCGAGGTGAGGTCGCGGTCGGGGGTCAGCTCGGCCGCGGGGCGGCCGAATTCCGCTGCGACCAGGTCGGTCACGGTGCGGATGATCTCGTCCTTGGTGGGGATCTGGGACATGTGCGTTCTCTCCTCGTACGTGTCTCTGCGGAAAAAGCTGTGCCGGGGGCCGGGCGGCTCGCCGGTCAGTCGGTGCGCAGCGCGGACAGCGCCTGGTCCACGAGCCGGGCCTCGTCGTCGGACATCGCCATCCGGGCCTTGGCCTGCTCCGGTGTGATCGGCTGGTAGGAGCCGGTGACGAAGACGACGGCCTGTCCGGCGGCGTCGGTGATCTGGGCGTGGGCGGTGTACGGGCCGTTGTCGCCCGCCACCGCGTCGGTGCTCGCCGTGCAGTGGTAGGTGGCGCCGATCGCGAGGGGTTCGACGTAGCGGGTGCGCATGCTGGTGGTGAAGACCGAGACGCCCAGGCGGAGCACCAGCAGATTGCCCATGATCTCGTCGCAGACGGTGGCGGACATGCCGCCGTGCACCACGCCCGGGTAGGACTCGAAGGTGCGGTCGAACGTGAGGGCGCACGTGAGGCCGCCGTCCGGTGTGTGCCGGAACTGGAGCCGCAGGCCCCGCTCGTTGGCGGGCGAGCAGCCGAAGCACTGGTAGTCCGGCAGGACCCGCCAGGGCAGTTCGGCCGCGACGCCGTCCCGCGAACCCGCGTCGGTGGTGGGCCCGGTCACGCGGCGATCACCTCGGCGAGGGCGCGGCGGACCTTGCCGTTGCTGGACAGGTCCATGTTCACGATGCCGCCGAACACCTTGCGGATCTTCCCCTGGAGCTCCAGCAGTTCGTCGGCGTCGGCGATGCTCTCCAGGAACAGCTCGAAGGCGGTGTCGATGGTCTCGTGGTCCTCCAGCTCGGTCAGCTCGCTCTTGAAGATGCCCACGGGGTGCTTGATGCGCTTGTCCGAGGTGTAGACGTACAGCGTCTCGAGGACCGATGCCGTCTCCTCGGGGTGCCGGAGCAGCCGCTCCTTGCAGTAGTGGATGAACTCGCGGGCGTGTCCGGCCTCGTCCCGGCTGGCGTTCAGGAGCAGGGTGTGGAGGACCGGCTCGTCCACCGCGCCGGCCACCCTGCGGTAGATATGATTGACCGTCAGTTCGGAGATGATGTTGGTGGCCAGCGTCGCGGACGGCGTGATGCCCGGGTCGTACGGGGCGCGCATGGCCGCCACCGCCGCGTCGTCCACCTTCTCGCCTATGGCGTCGAGCCAGGCCTTGAACATGTAGTGGTGCTGGACCTCCTGGTTGCCCCAGACCACGGCGAAGGTCGAGAAGTCGTAGTCGTCGACGAACTCGTTCAGGAAGCCGTGCACGGCGGCGATGACGTTCGACTCGCCCATCACGGCGCTCTTGGCGATCGTCACGTACTCGGGCTTGACCTTGTCCTTGTCGACGGCGGAGAAGTCGATGTCCGTCAGTTTCCAGTGGTTGCGCTCGTACTGGGTGAAGACGTCGTAACTGTGCATCAGTTCATCCCTTGGTCGTGGCAGTGAGCTGCGGCGGGAGCCGGCTTCAGCGGCCGGTGGCGAAGTCGTTCCTGGCGGCGAGCCGTTGGAGCTTTCCGCTGGTGGTACGCGGCAAGGTGTCCGGGGCCACGAGCACGACGCGCAGGTCGTGCAGGCCCAGAGCCCGGCGCACCAGGGTGCGCAGGCGGTCGGACAGGGCGGGGTGCTCCGCCCCGGGGCGGTCGGTCTCCGCGACGAGGACCATGAACTCCCGCTCGTCGTCCCGCCCTTGGCCGGGGTCGTGCTCCTGGTGGACGAAGGCCACACAGCGGCGGCGGTGCACGGCCTCGTCGGTCCGTACGGCGCTCTCCACGTCGTCCGGGTAGTAGTTGTCGCCGCGCAGGATGAGCATCTCCTTGCTGCGCCCGGTGATGTGCAGTTCACCGTCGGCGAGATAGCCGAGGTCGCCGGTGCGCAGCCAGCCGTCGGCGGTGAACGGCTGGTCGAGGGTGCCGGCGTCGTCGACGTACCCGGCCGTGACGGACGGGCCGCGCAGCTGCACCTCGCCGACCGACCGGTCGCCGAGCACGGCGCCGCCGTCGCTGTCCGGGTCGGCGATCCGGAGGTCCATCCCGAGCACCGGCCGGCCGACGGCGACCACGCCGCGCGCACCCGGTTCCGTCCGTTCGACCGGTACGGCGACGCCCCGCTCGGCGAGCGCGGCGCGGTCGACCCAGTCGAAGCGCGGACCGCGCCCGAGCGGCGGGAAGGTCACCGCGAGCGTCGCCTCCGCCAGGCCGTACACCGTCAGCATCGTGCGCGGGTCGAAGCCGGACGGGGCGAAGTGCCCGAAGAAGGTCTCGAGCGAGTCCACGGCGATCGGTTCGGCGCCGTTGAACGCCACCCGCCAGCGGGACAGGTCGTACGTCGCGGCCTCGTCGGCCGGCACGGCCTCCACCAGGTAGTCGTAGGCGAAGTTGGGCATCGGGCTGATGGTGTAACCGCCGTCGGCGAACTGCCGCAGCCAGCGCGCCGGGTCCTTGACGAACGCCGAGGGCCGCCAGATGGTGCAGGGCACGCCGGTCAGGATGCCGGTGAGCGTGCCGAAGAGGCCCATGTCGTGGAAGAGCGGCAGCCAGCTGGAGTTCTTGTCGGCGGGCGTGAGTTCGATGCCGTCGCGGATCGCGCGCAGGGTGGCGAGGACATTGGCGTGGGTCAGGCGGACGCCCTTGGGGTGGGAGGTGCTGCCCGAGGTGTACTGGAGGACGATCTCGCTCGTGGCGGGCACGTCCGCGCCGCTCACCTCGTCCGCATGGTCCTGTTCCCCGTGGGCCAGGATCCCGGCCGCCCCGAGCACCCGGCGGCCCGGGAGCGCCTCCTCGATGAAGGGCATCATCGCGGCCAGGCGGCTGGAGACCACCACGTCCTTGATCCCGGCGTCGTCGAGCACGCCGACGAGCCGGTCGGCGCCCTCCTTCGCGTGCATGGGCAGCGGGCACACGCACGCGCCGAGTCGGCTGAGCGCGAAGAGGATCAGCAGGAAGTCGGGCTCGTTGGTGGACAGCACGCCGACGCGGTCGCCGTCTCCTACGCCCAACTCTCGCAGGTGCGCCGCGATCCCCCGGGATCGGGCACTCAGCGCGGTCAGGCTCAGCGCCACCTTGTCGGCCGGGAAGTCGACGGTGACGTCCCCGTGTCGGGCGGCGATCCGGTCCAGGGCGGCGTGCAGGGTCGGTTCGTCCATGGGTTCCCCCTCTCGTACGACGGCGTACGACGGCAGGCGTCACCCGGACGTCCATGCCTTCCGTACGGCGTTGGTGTCGAGGTCGCTGAGGTCGTCAGCGACCCGTGGTCATGTGGGTGGAGGCGCCGGGGCGCAGCTCCCAGCGGCCGTCGGGGCCGGTGGGGTGCGGCGCCCACCGGGTGAGGCGCACGACGGCGGGCACCGCCGCCGCGGTGACCGCCAGGTGACGGTCGCCGAGCTTCACCACGCGCGTCCGCAGCCCGGCCGGGCGGCCGCGCCAGGTGGCCTCGGTCCACTCGCGGCCGGGGTGGCCGGTGAAGTGGATCGTGGAGAGTCCGGCGCGCAGTCCGTGCCCGAGCGCCTTGGCCACGCTCTCCTTGGCCGCCCACAGGCGCCGTGCCCCGCCCGGTTCCGAGAGCAGCGCGCGATCGGCGTTGCCGCAGAAGCGGTCGGCGACCTCGCGCAGCACGTCCTCGCCGGTGTCCTCCACGTCGATCCCGCACGGCCCCGTGCCGAGCACCAGTGCGAGCAGCCCGCTGTCGTGGCTGACGTTGAAGTACGGCCACGGCGCCGGCGTCCCGGACAGGTGCGGGCGGCCGCCGGCGTCGGTGACGACGGGCACCCGGTGCGCCGGCCATCCGGTGGCCCGGCTCAGGGCGGCCCGGACGAGAAGCCGGGACGCCTGCGCCTGGGCACGTCTGCGGCCCGGGGCGTACCGGTCGCGCAGTGCCGTGTTCTCCGGTGCGGGCAACTCGGGCGGGCCCTGTTCCGCCGCGGCGTACACGGCGGACAGATCCGCGAGGTGGACGTGAAGGGAGGGAGCTCGGTGCGGGCCGGCGCCGGTCGACGGTGCCATGGGGTCCCCGCCGGCGGTGCCGTGGACTATGCCGGTGCCCGGCCGCCGGCTCTGGCCGGCAGCGTGGCGAGTCCGCGGAACTGCAGGTTGTCGGCGCGCCAGCGGTACGGGCGGCTCTCGTCGAGCGCCAGGTCGGGTGCCCGGCGGGTCAGCTCCCGCAGAACGCAGACGCCTTCCAGCCTGGCCAGGCCGGCCCCGATGCAGAAGTGCACGCCGGTGCCGAGCGCCACGTGCCCCGTCTCGGTGCGGGTCACGTCGATCCGGTCCGGGTCGTGGAAGTGCTCCGGGTCGCGGTTGGCCGCTCCCCGCACCAGGTAGACGAGCTGGCCTTCCTTGACGGCGGTGCCGTGCAGCTCGATGTCGCGGGTGACCAGGCGGTGGGTGAGCTGCACCGGACCGTCCCAGCGGAGGATCTCCTCCACGGCGCCCGGGATGAGCTCCGGCCGGGCCTTGATCAATTCCCACTGGTCCCGTTGGGTGAGGAGCCCGCGCAGCCCGTTGCCCATCATGTCGACGGAGGTCTCGTACGTGGCCACCAACAGCAGCAGCAGGTTCGAGCAGAGCTCCTCGTCGCCCAGCCGCTCGCCGTCCTCCTCGGCCCGTACCAGGCGGGAGATCAGGTCGTCCTTGGGGGCCTTCCTGCGCTCGGCGATCACGGCGCCCAGGTAGTCCATCATCTGCTGCAGCGACCGGACCGCCGGAGCGTGCGTGCCGAGCAGGTCGGGGGCGCCACCGAGAAAGATCTTGATGGTGTCGCACCACTGGGTGATGAGCGAGCCGTCCTCTTCGGGCAGGTCGTAGAGGGCGAGGAGCACACCGGCCGGCACCGCGTAGCTCAGGTCGGGAATCAGGTCGAAGCCGTCCTCCTTCTCCAGCATGGCGTCGACGAGCCGGGTCACGATGCCCGCCACCCGTGGTTCGAGCAGCCGTACGTCGCGCGGGCTGAATCCCTGGTTCATCAGCTTGCGCACCCGGGTGTGCTGGGGCGGGTCGAGCATCCACATCCACTGCGAGGCGAGCGAGATGAAGCGCTGCATCGCGGGAGTCGGGTTGGCCCCGCCGCGCGCGGCGAGCAGGTGGATGCGCCGGGACGAGAAGGTCTCGTGATCGCGCAGCGCCGCGTTCACGTCGTCGTAGCGGGTCAGCAGGAAGCCGTTGAGCTGGTCGTCCCAGTGCACCGGATCGTGCTCGCGCAGCAGCGCGTAGGTGGGGTAGGGGTCGGTGAAGACCTCCGGCGTGAGCAGCTTGAGGCCCGCGGTGGGGTTCTCGTCAGGCACGGGTCAACTCCCCCCGCCGTCACGATCGTTCAGCAGTTCGTCGGCCGTCGCGCGGGGCAGTTCGGCGATGCCGGTGCCGGTCAGGACGGGCGTGCCGGCGTCGTTGACCACACTGATCTCACAGGTGATCAGCGCCCGGTCCGCGGACACCTGCCCGGTCCCGGCGGGGACTTCCCCGGCGCCGGCCTCGGTGGCGCGGAGGGTCGCCGTGACGGTGTCGCCCTCGTACACCGGGGCGAGGAAGGTGAAGGAGAGGTCCCGCATGTGTACGCCCGGGTCGGCGAGGAGAGGGACCACGGAGAGGGTGAGCGCGCCCTGGGCCATCCGGCGGTCGCCGTGTCCACCCATGTGGTGTGCGCCCAGATCGCCGGTGAGGCGAGCGCAGACGTCGATGTCTTCGGTGCGTAACGTGCGCGTGTTGGTGCGGGTGGTGCTCACGGGCAGAACCATCCGTTCTCTTGGAGCGCTTGACGTGTCGGCACGGAGGGTCACGCGTTGACGATGAGACCCTTGCTGCGGCCGGTGATCACGACCTCGCCTCCGCACCGGATGCGCGCGTCGAAGGCGATCTTGGTCATCCCGGCGGTCGGTTCCAGGCGGGTGACCTCCAGCTCGGCGACGATCTCCTCGTTGCGCCCCAGCGGCCGGGCGGCCTGCCAGTCCATGCGCTGCGAGAGGTAGTTGAGGTCACCGCCGAGCTTGGTCAGCGGGGCGACGGTCAGTACGTACGGCAGGTGTTCGGGCAGCGACTCGGTCGGCTCGCCCGCCAACGCGTAGTAGTCGCGCACCTCTTGGTCGGTGTACTGCTTGGCCCATGTCAGAACGGTGCCGACGGAGATCTCTCCGTGGACTGCGTTCTTGATGGCGATGGACGACAACATCCCCTCCAGTACGGGAAACCGACGTGGCGAAAGATGGCCGGTCACTACCTACCGGTAGGTAGCGGCCTGCTCGAATCATGCCTCACAGCGCGGTCGCACGGAAAGGCGTTCCCCGATTGTGGCCTGCGTCACATTGGCCGGATCGCTGTCACCGTCCCGACCCCGCCGTCGCGGGGTCGCGCCGGGCTGCCGGGGCGGCCACCGGGGGCGGGGATCAGCCCTCCCGCGCACCACCCGGGCTCCGGGAATCTTCCAGCAGATCGCGCAGGGTCTCGGCGGCGCGTACGGCGGCGTCACCGCAGCAGTTGTTGAACAGGACGTGCAGCTCCTCGGCCCGGTCCGCCATGGAGCGCAGGCGGGGCAGCCAGGCGGCCAGTTCCTCCCGGGTGTAGGTGTGGCGGAAGCGGTCCTCCTTGCTTCCGGTCCCCCAGGCGGCGCTGCGGCCGTGGAAGCGGACCACCGCGAGCCCGGGGGACGTGACGGGTGTGACGGCGGGCATGGAGGTGGGGAGCCCCTGGGCCGTGTCCACGGCCACCGCGGCGGCGTCCAGATCCCTCAACAGGGCGGCGGTGCGCTCCCGCCGGTCCTCGTCCCACCAGTCGGGATGGCGGAACTCCACGGCCATGGGCCACTGATGCGCCCGCTTCCTGGTGCGGTGCAGCACGGTCTCCGCCCCCGCGCCCGGACGGAACCACGGCGGGAACTGGAACAGTACGGCGCCCAGCCGGCCGGACTCGCCGAGGGGCCGCAGGGCCGCGCCGAAACGGTGCCACACCTCGTCGAGCAGCTCCGGGTCCCGGAGGTCGTGGTCACGCAGGTCGGCGGGCAGGGCGGCCCTGCGCGTCGGGTGACCGGTGAGGAGTGAGAACGCCTTGACGTCGAACCGGAATCCCGGCGGCGTGCGTTCGCTCCAGAGCACGCTGTTGCGGACGCTGGGGAGGGCGTAATAGCCGGCGTCCACCTCCACGACGGGGAAGCGCTCGGCGTAGTACCGCAGCCGCCCCTCCGGATCGCGCCGCCCGGACGGGTACCACCCACTGGACACCAGCGCCTTGTCCGTCCACGAACACGTCCCGATCAGCATCTCGCCCATGTCGGCCGTCCCTTCGTCACGGCCCGTGTACCCCGGAAAACGTGCGCCGCCCTCGTGGGACCCGGCGGCCGGACGGGCGTCACCGTGATGCGACGCCGGCACGGTCAGCCCGAGCAGGGGTCGGGCCGCTCCGGCCGCCCGTCCCGCGTCAGTTCGGCGTTGAATTGGGCGCCCGCCAGCAGCACCACGTGGGAGACCCACAACCAGACCAGGAAGGCCACCACGCCGGCCAGGGAGCCGTAGAGACGGTTGTACGTCGCGATGTGCGACGCGTAGAAGGCGAAGCCCGCCGACGCCAGCAGCCAGAGCAGCACCGCCAGGGTGCCGCCGGGCAGCGTCTGCCGGACACCGCGGGACTCCGGCGGCCCGGACCGGAAGAGGAGCAGGACCAGGGCGACGACCACCGTGAACAGCAGCGGCCATTTCAGGCCCGCCCACATGAGGGCGGCCTGGTGGTCCGTTCCCGTGCCCCGTCCGATGGCGCGGGCGGCCCACTCGGCTGCCGTGAGCGTGAGCACCCCGCTGACCAGCAGTGCGAGCACGGTCAACGCCCTGAGCACGATGGCGGGGAAGGTCCGCCATGCCGGGCGGCAGTCGGAGACTCCGTACATCGCGTGCAGCGCGCGCCGGAAGACGGCCAGGTAGCTGGAGGCGGACCACAGCGCGGCGGCGGCGGTCATCACGAGCAGCAGCCAGCCCACCGACTGGCCCTCCTGCGGGTTGCCCAGGGCCTGGGCGAGAACCGGACGGGCCGCCTGCGGTACGAAGACGGCCAGCTGCCCGACGACCTCTTGGGGGGTGTCGGTGCCGAGCAGGGCGATGGACAGGGCCACCACCAGCAGGGCCGGGAAGACGGCCAGCACCGCGTAGTACGTCAGCGCCGCCGCCCAGTCGGTGAGGTCGTCCTCCCAGAGGGCGACCGGTGTACGGGCCATGGCCCTCGCGTACGCTCCGTGCTCGCGCCGATCGGGGGCCGAGCCCCTCGCGGGCACACCGACCGTCATGACACCACCGTTCCCTTCAGGACCTGCCGCCACCCGGCCGCCACCGCCCCGGCGGGGCGGTCGGCGGGTCGACCGTCGGGTACCCCGTCGGGCGGCGTGAACGCCGGGAGACGCGGCGGTGGTGTCACCGCGCGTGCCTGCCCTTGGCATGCTTCGGCTTCTCCTGCCGCGCCTCGCCCTTCCGGGGGGCCGGCCCGGCCGCACGGCCACGGCCGCGCGGCCGCTCCGAGACGCCAGGAGCCGACGGCGTCCCGCTGTCGACCGCCGCGCCCTCGGAGCGGGCGGCCCGCCGCTCCCCCGTGGGGGAGGCGGAGCGCGGCGCGGACACGGAGACGGCGGTGGTTTGGGCGGGTGGAGTGGGCGAGGCGGTCGGGGAGGCCGGCTCGGTCGCGGCGGGGCGCGAGGGAGCGGTCGCGGCGGGCCGGGGCGGAACGGACGCGGCGTTCTCCGCCTCGGCGGACGGCCCGCCCACCGAGCCGGCCAGTCCGACGCCCAGGACGGTCAGCGCCGCGCCGGCGGTCAGCAGGTTCCGGCCGGCGCCGCGCGCGGCGGGCCGGCCGGAGGAGGATCGTGCGGACACCGGTCCGCCCTCTGCCGGGACGGCCTCGGCGGCCCCTACCGCCGCGCCCGCCCCGTGCGACCTCAGCGTGTCCGGATTCCGCTCGCCGGCGCCGTCCTCGCCGCTCGTGGTCGGAGCCGCGAGCGGCGAGGATCCCGCGGGGGCGTCGGCCGCTCCCGCGAGATCCTCCGCTGCCAGGGCGGCCAGGGCACGCGCACAGGCCCGGGCGTCGGGCCGGCGGCCCTCGTCCGCGTCGGTCATGGCTTCCAGCAGTTCGGCGACCGCCGCCGGTATGTCCCGCGGAACGACCGGGGGCCGGTGCAGCCGGGCGACCGCGGCCTCCAGCGGCGCCCCGCCGTACTCCAGTTCCCCCTTGATCGACTCGATGAGCACCAGTCCCAGGCTGTAGATATCCGCCGCCGGCCCGGCACCCCGCCCCAGCACCTGCTCCGGGGCCATGTAGGCGGCGGTGCCCACCAGGGCGCCCGTCACGGTCTGGGCCGTGGTGTCGAGCAGCCGGGAGATGCCGAAGTCCGTCAGGCGGGGAGCGCCTTCCTCGTCCAGCAGGATGTTGGCGGGCTTGACGTCGCGGTGGACGACTCCGGCCTCGTGCACATGGGCCAGTGCCGAGGCCAGCGCGGCTCCGATCCGGCACGCCTCGGCGGGCGCCAGGGGGGCCGTGGCGATCCGCCGGCGCAGCGTCGCACCCCTGACCAGCTCCATCACCAGGTAGGGCGTTCCGTCGTCCCGGCCACAGTCGTACACGGTGATCAGGCCGGGGTGCTGCAACTGGGCCAGCAGCCGGCCCTCGCCGTCGAACCGCTCCTCCGTGCCGGCGGCACCGTCCGGACGGAAGACCTTCACGGCGACCGGCCGCCGCAGGCGCAGGTCCACTCCCTCGTACACGTCGGCGGCGCCGCCGCGACCCAGCAGGTCGTCGAGCCGGTAGCGGCCGGCCACCGTGTGGGCGGTGAGCCGGAGGTCCGGTCGAATCGGCCACGAGCGGACTTTCATCACTGCGCTCCCTGCGTCGTGTTGTCACCTGCCGTCGTCCGCCCGCCCACGGGTGCGCCGCCGTTGGCATGGCCGGCCGCGCGGGTGCGAGCACCTGTGCACGTGTGCCCGCTCGGCCGCCGTACATCCCCCGTCCCGCGGACGGCTTCGCGGGAGGAGGGCCGGGCGTCGTCGCGGCATGAGGGAGCGGGGCGCACGCGATCGGCCGGTGGCGGGCGGGACGGTGGCGTGGGAGGCGTCGGCGCGCGGGGGTGGGGTGACCGGAGCCGTGGTGGTTCGCGCCGGAGGGGGTAGGTGAGGACAGCACACGACCGCCGCGTCCGCGAAGGAGACGAGCATGACCCACGACGCCCACCCGTTCCTCGTGGACGGTCCGGCAAGCCCGCCGGGCGCTTCCGTCCACGGCCGCGCGAACGAACGGGACACCCCGCCGGTGCGGGCCACGACCGCCGGAGTTCCGCCGCACCGCATCACCGGATCCACCGGCGAGTACACCCGGACCGGGACATCGGCATCGGCATCGGCATCGACGGCGGCGCCGGGGCACGGCCGTCCGTCGGAACCCGGTCGGCGACAGCGGTGACGGAGGGGAACATGACGCCCGAGGAGACCCGGACGAAACTCCGGCAGTTGGAGGACCGGCTCGGCGAGCGCACCCCGGCGCCGATCGAGGGGCAGACCCGCATCCCCCTCCCCCGGCCCGCGGGAACGGACGGCGAGGACGAGGGGGCGTGAGGGCCGGCGCGGAGGAGTGAGGGTGGCCCGCTGTGCTCGCCCGGGCCGGCCGCCCTCTTCATCGCCCGACAGGGACCGTCGTCGCCCTCGGCGCCCGCACCGTGCGGGCGGTCGCGCTCGCCGAGCGCCGGACCGCCGGCCACGGGGCGGCCCATTCCTGTGAGCCACCCGGCGGTCCAGGTCCGGTTCCCGACCGCCCGCATGCACCTGGCGCGGGCGGTCCCCGATGCCGTGTCGGAACCGAGGAGGTCGAGGCCTTCGCGGGCGAGGCCCGGCCGGCCGGAGGACGAGGGCCGTGCCGCTGGGGCCGGTGGAGCAGGCGATCTTCCGCGCGGACGACCGCGCGGCTCGCAGGTCGGATGCAGAGCGCAGTGCGGGTGCCGGTGTTCCCTCCGGCACGGCAGCGACGAGCCGGGAGACCCAGAGCGGGCGTACCGTTTCGCCGAGGACGCACCCCTCCGCGGCCGGCGCGCCTTCGGCCGGCCAGCACGTCGGACTCGGCTCCCTCGCGCACCCGCCGCGCGATCTCGGCCCCGCCGCGGAGCCGAAGCGCACGGGAAGCCCGTGGGTGAGCCGGATGTGTGCGGTCAGCTCGGCGAGTACGGGCCGAGTGGCCGTCGAGGACAGGCCGGACGATGCGTCGACCGGCACGGGCCCCGGCATGCCCGGCCACCGCGCGGAGCAGCGCCGCCTCCCGCGCGGGGTGGGAAGCGGCGCTCTCTCACGCGGCGGCGGCTACGGGGTGACGCAGCCGATGGAGCCGACCGGGAAGTCGTTGCCGGTCGAGGTCGCCGTGAAGCCGAAGGTGACACTGCCGTCCGGCGGGACGATCCGGTTGTAGTCGAGGTTCGCGACGGTGAGCGTGCCGTCGGATCCGGTGGTCAGAGCCCCGTTCCAGACACTGGTGACCTTCGTGCCCGCGCCGGGCTTCCACCGCACGGCCCAGCCGTCACGTGCCGTCGTGGTGTGGTTCATCACCTCGACGGAGCCCTGGAAGCCACCGTTCCAGGCGTTGGTCACGTGGTAGACGGCCATGCACCCGGTGTGCGGATCGGTCGGGGTCGGGGTCGGAGTGGGGGTCGGGGCCGACGTGGCGGTCGGGGTGGGTGTCGGAGTCGGGGTGGGAGTCGGGGTCGGGGTCGGCGTGCCGCCCGAGCCGCGGATGCCGGTGACTTCGCCGTTTCCGCCGTCGAAGACGATGTCGGAGCAGGAGAAGAAGTTCTCCTGGCTGTCCGAGCGCACCCACTGGATGAACATCACCGCGTCGCCCGAGCGGCCCGACGGCAGGTTCAGGTTCCAGTAGTAGTGTCCGCCGTCCGTGCCGGGAGAGCCCGTCTGCGGCGGGTTGGTGACGGTCTGGATCAACTCCAGGTCGTCCCAGCCCAGTTCCGTTGTCGGTGAGTATCCCGGCTTGGAGAGGTAGACGCGGAAGGAGCCCGGGTGCGCGGCCCAGTTGCTGTGCTTGACCTGGATCGTCTTCCCGGATGTCAGGTGTGTCCGGGGCCAGTCCGCGCGGGCGGCGTTGTATCCGGTGAAGTTGTACGGCGACCGGTCACCGGCGCTGCACAGCTTTCCGTCCGGTACGTAACCGGGGCCGCGTCCGCCCGCGTTGGAGTCGAGTACGGCGAACCAGTTGTAGAGCGACGAGGCACCGCTCTCGTCGAACGCGGCCCGGCAGGCCGGGTTGGTCGGATCCATCGCGCCGGTGCTGGTCTTGGCGTCGAGGTAACAGAGGTAGGTGCGCGATCCGGGCATCATCGTGACGCCATGGGCCTGGGCGCTGCCTTGCCCCAGCAGGGCCAGACCGATTCCGCCGAGCAGGGTCGTGAAGACCGCCGCCAGCGAGAGCAGTCGTTTCTTGCGTCGAACCATGGATGTCTCCTGTACCTGTGTGGGGGTGGTTCGGGCTCTTGCTTCCTCCTTGCGCTCGCCGGTCGTGGGTGCCCCGAGCGTGGGTCTGGGGATCCCGGGCGCGGGCTCTGGGGTCCGGGGCGCGGGCTCGGGGGCCCCGGGCTCGGATTTGGGAGCGCTCCCATTCGCGACTTCGGAGGGGACTGTAGGAGAGTCACGGACCGCTGACAACCCATCTCGACGTCGAGCGCGTCGAAGGTCCCGGCCGCGCGAGCGGCCGAGCCGATCCGCGCCCCATGAGCCCGACCGCCCGTACGACCTCCGAGAGGAACGGCTCTCCGAACAGTCGCCGGTCCGTCTTCGTCACCACCGGGCGACAGCGCCGGCGGATCACCCGGCCAGTGAACGCGCCGCGAGGTCGGGCACATGGCCCAGTTCGCCGACGGCCCGCCGCACGGCGCGACGGGTGGACTGGACCCCAAGTGCCTGCCGGGGGCGAGGAGTCGTCGGCGTGTTCTCGTGCAACCGGTCCTGTCCGGGGCGTTGACGGCCCGGTGCACCGGCCACAAGTATGACCCCGCCCGATGGGAGCGCTCCCATTCGCGGGTTTCTCCCTGTCGCCTGTGAGGAGCCGACACGTGAACAAACGCAGAACCGCCCTGCTGTCCCTGACAGCCCTGCTCGCGGCGGGGCTCACCGCGGTCCCGGCCGGCCCCGCGGGAGCGGACGAGGTCGAGCGGGTCAGGAACGGCACCTTCGACACCGGCACCGACTCGTGGTGGACGAGCAACGTCACCGTCGGACCGGCCGACGGCAGACTCTGCGCCGACGTGCCCGGGGGCACGGCGAACCGCTGGGACGCCGCCGTCGGCCAGAACGACCTCACGCTCGCCAAGGGAGAGTCGTACCGGTTCCGCTTCAGCGCGACCGGCTCCCCCGAGGGCAACTCCGTCCGCGCCGTCGTGGGGCTCCAAGTGGCGCCGTACGACGCGTACCACGAGGTCACCCCGCAGCTGAGCGTCTCCGGCAACACGTACACCTACACGTTCACCTCACCCGTCGACACACCGCAGGGCCAGGTCGCCTTCCAGCTCGGCGGTGGCGCCTCACCCTGGCGCTTCTGCCTCGACGACGTGTCCCTGCTCGGCGGGGTGCCACCGGAGGAGTACAAGCCCGACACCGGTCCCCGGGTCCGGGTCAACCAGGTCGCCTACCTGCCGGCCGGCCCCAAGAACGCCACGCTCGTCACCGAGGCGACCGAGCCGCTGCCCTGGCAGTTGAAGAAACCGTCCGGCGCTGTCGTCGCGAGCGGCCGCACCGTGCCGCGCGGGGTGGACCCCTCCTCCGGACAGAACGTCCACACGATCGACTTCGGCGGCCACCGCGCGGCCGGGTCGGGCCTCACCCTGGTCGCCGACGGCGAGACCAGCCGGCCCTTCGACATCGGCACCGCCGCGTACGAGAAGCTCCGCCTGGACGCCGCGAAGTTCTACTACACCCAGCGCAGCGGGACCGGGATCCGCGACGACCTGCGGCCCGGATACGGCCGCGAGGCGGGGCACATCGACGTCGCCCCGAACCAGGGAGACGGCAACGTGCCGTGCCAGCCGGGCGTGTGCGACTACGCGCTCGACGTCACCGGCGGCTGGTACGACGCCGGCGACCACGGCAAGTACGTCGTCAACGGCGGCATCTCCGTCTGGCAGCTCCTCAGCACCTACGAGCGCGCCCGCATCGCCCGCACCGGACACGCCGAGAAGCTGGGCGACGGGACCCTGAACATTCCGGAGAGCGGCAACAAGGTCCCCGACATCCTGGACGAGGCTCGCTGGGAGCTGGAGTTCCTGCTGAAGATGCAGGTGCCGGACGGCGAGCCGCTCGCCGGCATGGTCCACCACAAGATCCACGACGAGCAGTGGACCGGCCTGCCCCTGCTGCCCTCCGACGACCCGCAGAAGCGCGAACTGCACCCGCCGACCACCGCGGCCACCCTGAACCTCGCGGCGACCGCCGCCCAGGCGGCCCGCCTCTACAGGGCGTACGACGCCCGGTTCGCCGCCACCGCGCTCGCCGCCGCCCGCAAGGCGTGGGCCGCGGCCCTCGCCCACCCCGACGTGCTGGCCTCCGAGAGCGACGGCATCGGCGGCGGCACGTACGCCGACCGTGACGTCAGCGACGAGTTCTACTGGGCGGCCACCGAGCTGTATCTGACCACGGGCGGCCGGGAGTTCCGGGACCACATCCTGAACTCCCCGGTCCACACCGCAGACGTCTTCGGACCGATCAGCTTCGACTGGGCGCGTACGGCCGTCCCCGCCCGCCTCGACCTGGCCACCGTCCCGAACCGGCTGCCCGGCCGCGACCAGGTCCGCCGGTCCGTACGGGAAGGGGCCGACCGCTACCTGGCCACCCTGAAGGCCCACCCGTACGGCATGCCGTACGCCCCGGAGGGTCACAGGTACGACTGGGGATCCACCCACCAGATGCTCAACAACGCCGTCGTCCTGGCCACCGCCTACGACATCACGGGCGGCGCGAAGTACCGCGACGGGGCCGTCCAGAGCATGGACTACATCCTGGGGCGCAACGCCCTGAACGTCTCGTACGTCACGGACTACGGCGAGGTCAGCGCGCAGAACCAGCACAGCCGCTGGTACGCCCGGCAGCTCGACCCGAAACTGCCCAAGCCGCCCGCCGGCTCGCTCTCCGGCGGGCCGAACTCGAGCATCCAGGACCCGCTCGCCCAGAGCAAACTGCGGGGCTGCACCGGGCAGTTCTGCTTCATCGACGACATCCAGTCCTGGTCGACCAACGAGCTCACCATCAACTGGAACTCCGCCCTGACCTGGATGGCCTCCTTCGTGGCCGACCAGGGCACACCGGCGGCCCACGGGAGCGCTCCCGACGGCTCCTTCCGACCCGTACGAGGAGGAACACGGTGAAACGCCTCCTGGCCTTGATCGCGACCGGCGCGACGGCCCTCGGGCTCACGGCCCTGTCGAACCCGCCGGCGGCGGCCGCCGTCGGCTGCAAGGTCGACTACACCGTCACCAGCCAGTGGCAGGGCGGCTTCCAGGGCGCGGTGAAGATCACCAACCTGGGTGAGCCGGTCAGCGGGTGGACCCTGAAGTTCACCATGCCCGACGCCGGACAGAAGGTCGTCCAGGGCTGGAACTCCACCTGGGCGCAGTCCGGTTCGACGGTCACCGCCACCCCCGTCGACTGGAACCGCGCGCTGGGCACCGGCGCGTCGACCGACCTGGGATTCGTGGGCTCCTTCACGGGCGCCAACCCGAAGCCGACGGCGTTCACCCTCAACGGCGTCGCCTGCACGGGGAGCGTCGAGGAGACCCCGCCGGGCGGCGGGGAGCCGACGCCGGGCCCGGGCACCGGCACCCCCGTGGACGTCAACGGCCAGCTCCGCGTCTGCGGCGTGAAGCTGTGCAACCAGTACAACCGCCCCGTCCAGCTGCGGGGCATGAGCACGCACGGCATCCAGTGGTTCAGCAAGTGCTACAACACCGCGTCCCTCGACGCGCTCGCGAAGGACTGGAAGTCGGACCTGCTGCGCATCGCCATGTACGTCCAGGAGAGCGGCTACGAGACCGACCCGGCCGGCTTCACCAGCCGCGTGAACAGCCTCGTCGACATGGCCGGGGCGCGGGGCATGTACGCGATCATCGACTTCCACACCCTGACACCGGGCGACCCGAACTACAACCTCGACCGCGCGAAGACGTTCTTCGCGTCCGTCGCGGCCCGCAACGCCGCCAAGAAGAACGTGATCTACGAGATCGCCAACGAGCCGAACGGCGTGAGCTGGGCGGCCGTCAAGAACTACGCCGAGCAGGTCATCCCGGTGATCCGGGCCGCCGACCCGGACGCCGTCGTCATCGTCGGCACCCGCGGCTGGTCCTCGCTGGGCGTCTCGGACGGCTCCAACGAGAGCGAGATCGTCAACAACCCCGTCAACGCCACCAACATCATGTACGCGTTCCACTTCTACGCCGCGAGCCACAAGGACAACTACCGCGCCACGGTGAGCCGGGCGGCCTCCCAGCTGGCGCTGTTCGTGACGGAGTTCGGGACGGTGAGCGCCACGGGCGGCGGAACGCTGGACCGGGCGAGCACCACGGCCTGGCTGGACCTGCTCGACCAGCTGAAGATCGGGTACGCGAACTGGACCTACTCCGACGCGCCCGAGTCCAGCGCGGCACTGCGCCCCGGCACCTGCAACGGCACCGATTACAGCAGCAGCGGCGTGCTGACGGAGTCGGGCGCACTGATCAAGAGCCGGATCAGCACCACCGACACCTTCCCCACCGGCTGACCCTGGGGGGCGGGGCTCCGGCCGGCCCGGAGCCCCGCCCCCGACAGCGCGGAGGCGCTCCGGGTCAGCCGGGTGGGTGAAGCCCGGCCGTGAGGGCCGCGGCCGTGCGGAGAGCGGCTCCGGCGGCCGGCGCGTCCTCGTCGAGGACGACGCGGTCGGAGTGGCGGTCGTGTGTCTCAGCGGGCGCGGTGCCAGGTGCACGGGCCCGAGGAGGGCCATGGCGCCCGGAACCCGCCGGGCGCGCGCATGGCGGGCCACGTCGGCGAAGGCCTCACCGATCACCGGGACAACCGCTTCCGATGCCGCGCCACCGCGATCCAGGTTGCGCACGCCGGTTGTCTCGCGGAGCGACTTCCCGGCCCCCGGCCACCCTGGTCATGGTCCGCCCGGTCAAGGCGGGTCGGTCCCCAAGTGGTTCCCGAGGCCGGGCCGCCCGGGGCCCGAGTTGACCGGGCCCGGCGGTCCAGCGCGGGCCGACAGGCCCGGGTTGACCTGGTCCGGCGGACCATCGCCGGCCGGAAGCGCCCGAGCGGCCCGGCCCGGGCGGACCATCCCAGACCCGACAGGCCCGAGCGGCCCCGCCCGGCGGTCTAGCCGAGGCGGCCGCTCTCCGGGGCCCGGCCCAGGGCGGCCACCAGCAGGGCGGCGAGCGCCAGGACGCCGCCCAGCCACATCACGGCCTCGATCCCGGCGCCGTCCGCGGTGAGACCGCCGACCAGGGCGCCCAGCGCGATCGCCCCGTTGAAGACACCCACGAAGAGCGAGGACGCCGCCTCGCTGGCCTGTGGCGCGGCGGCCAGCAGCCAGGTCTGGGTGCTCACCGACACGCCGCCGTACGAGATGCCCCACACCGCGAGCATCACGCCGGCCGTCAGCACCGAGCCGCCGAGCAGCGGCAGCAGCCCCACCGTGGCCGCCAGGACGACGGCGATCACCAGGAGCGTGCCGCGCGGGGAGCGGCCCGCCCCGGCGCCGGCCGCGAAGTTCCCGAGGACGCCGGCGACGCCGTAGACGAGGAGTAGGGCGCCGATCATCGTGGGGCCGGCCCCGGAGATCTCCTCCAGCGCGGGCCGTACGTACGTGTAGGCGGTGAAGTGCCCGGTGACCAGGAACGCCACCACGGCGAGCCCGGTCGCCACCCGCGGGTTGCCGAACAGCTTCAGCACGCCACCGAGCCGGATGTCCTGCTCGGCCGGGAGCGGCGGCAGCAGGGCCGCGAGCGCGATCAGGACGACCGCGGCCAGAGCGGCGATGACGAGGAACGCCGTTCGCCAGTCGGCCAGTTCGCCGATGTACGTACCGGCCGGGACGCCCAGCACCGAGGCCACCGCGATCCCGCTGAAGATGAGTGAGGTGGCCGGGCCGACGGCGGTGCCGGACACGAGCCGTACGGCGAGACCGGCGGCGACCGCCCAGACCACGCCCATGCCGATGCCGACGAGGACGCGGGCGACCACCATCACGCCGAAGTTGGGGGCCCACGCCGCGAGCAGGTTGCCCACCGTGAGCACCGCCATCAGGGAGCACAGCAGCACCCGGCGGTCGAGCTTGCCGAGCAGCGGGGTCAGCAGTGGCGCGGAGACCGCGCCGGCCAGCCCCGTGATGGTGAGGGTGAGCCCGGCGGTCCCCTCGCTCACATGGAGCGCGCCGCCGACGGGGGTGAGCAGCCCCACCGGCAGCATCTCTGAGGTGACCACCGTGAACGTCGCCCCGGCGACTGCGGCGACAGCGGGCCAGCCCCCGCGTCGTACGGACCGCCCCTCTCCGGGCGCCTTGCCTGCGATTTCCTCCGTCTGTGCCATACGACCAGCCAACCCGCGGGGGCGTTCGGGAACAACGGCCAATCCCTCATCCTTCCATGAGCGGGATTACTCGATCAGGTGGAGGAGGCCGGGCTTCCGTGGGCGGTATCGCGATCCGCGAGTTGGAGGCGTTCCTCGTCCTCGCCGAGGAGCTGCACTTCGGCAGGGCGGGCGAGCGGCTGTACGTCTCTCAGAGCAGGGTGAGCCAGCTGCTGCGCGCCCTGGAGGGGCGGATCGGCGCCCCGCTGGTCGAGCGCACCAGCCGCCGGGTGCGGCTGACCCCGCTCGGGGAGTCGTTCGCCGGTAGCCTGCGGCCGGCGTACGACGGGCTGCGCGCCACCCTGGACGAGGCGCGGGCCGCCGCCCGGGCGGAGGCGGGCGGGGTGCTGCGGGTCGGCTTCCAGGGCACCGTCGACGACCACCTCGCCGAGGCGATGGCTGTGTTCGAGGAGGAGTGCCCGGGGTGCGTCCTGGAGCTGACGGAGATACCGCTGTCGGACCCGTTCGGGCCGGTGCGCCGCCAGGAGGTGGACTGCGCGGTGGTACTCCTGCCGGTACGGGAGGAGGACCTGGTGCTCGGGCCGGTCTTCTCCCGGCAGCCGCAGACCCTCGCCGTCTCCGTCCGGCACCCGTTCGCGGCCCGGGAGTCGGTGTCGGCGGAGGAGCTGGCCGGCTGCCGGCTCATCGGCGTGGGCGCGGGAGGGGCGCCCGGTCCGGCGCCCGCGTACTGGCGCCTGGCGCAGGCCCCGGACCACACCCCGGAAGTGCGGCCGATCCCGGCGGGCCCGGTCGTCAACACCCTCCAGGAGGGCCTGAGCCTGGCGGCGGCGGACCGGGGCGCGATGCTGCTGTGCCGCTCCACGGCCGACTACCACGGACGGCGCAGCTCCCTCGCCTTCGTCCCGGTCGACGGCCTGCCCCCCTCCGCACTGGGGCTGATCTGGCACCGCTCCCATGCCTCCCCGACCACCCTCGCCTTCGCGCGTGCGGTGAAGGGCGTCGCACCGGGGCGGTGACCGGCGGTCCTCCCGGTGCCACCTTCCGTGACCTGGTTGCGGGGACAGGGCGACAGGTTCACCGCCGGCGGAGGTGGGCGATGCCCAGGAGGGGCGCCCGGACCCGGGCGCTCCTCCTGGCGGCGCCTTCGGGCCGGGGTGCGGGGTCGATGAGATGCGGGCGTCGTCCCCTGCGGGCAGAGTGGGGAAGGACCTGTTCGTACCGAGGTGGTCCCCCGGGTCCCGCGTGCTGAGGACGGGACGGAGTGATACGAGGATCGTCGTGACGTCGGAGTGATCGATGTTCCGCAGACGGCCGGCCGACAACAGCGAGGACCTTCTGGTCCGGCTCGGGTCGCTGACCGCCAAGGCTCGGGAGTTGGCCGAGACCCAGCGTTCCCGTGTCGAGCTCGCCGTGGCCCTGCAGCGCGGCATGCTGCCCTCGGACCTGCCCAGTTTTCCGGGCGCCCGGCTGGCCGTCCGCTACGAGCCCGCCAACCACGGGCTCAACGTCGGCGGTGATTGGTACGACGCCTTCTCCCTGCCCGGCGGGCGGATCGGCATGTCCATCGGTGACGTCCAGGGGCACAACATCGAGGCCGCCGCCTTCATGGGACAGGTCCGCGTGGCACTGCGCGCGCTGGCCTCCGTCAGCGGAGACCCGGGAGAGCTGCTCGGTCGCACCAACGACCTGCTGGTCTCTCTGGGCGCCGACCTCTTCGCCACCTGCACCTTCCTGCGGCTCGACCCCGCTGCCGGCACCCTGGAGTGCGCCCGGGCCGGTCACATCCCCCACATCTGGGCCACCAGCGACGGCCGCTCCGGCATCGACGACAGCGAGGGCGGGCCTCCGCTCGGTGTGCTCCGGGGTGTCGACTACCCGGCCACGCGCCACCGGCTCACCGCCGACGGTGTCTTCGTCCTTCTGACCGACGGGGTGGTGGAGGGGCCCTCGCTCCACGTCGACGAGGGTCTGGACCGGGTGACGAGGCTCGCCGGGATCACCGCCGTGGCCGGGCTGGACGTCGACGCGCTCGCCACCGCCGTCATGAAGCTGGCGGCCACGGTGGGGCACGAGGACGACGCGGCCGTCCTGGTCGTCGGCCATGACGGCGGTCCCGCCCTGTCGACGGTGGAAGGCTGAGGGGGGATCGCCCCGGGTCGGCCCGGGGCGGGTCGGTCCAGACCTCGGGCCGGTCCGGACTCCGCCAGCCGGTCCGGACTCCTGCCGTACGGCGGCGCCCGACACGCAGGGGTTCTTGCCCGGTCGTGGCGGCCCGGCCGGTGTCTTATGGCTGGCGTGTTCGTTATTCGGCAGTTCCGGCCCTTTACCGAGGCTGCGCTGATTTCGCTGGCCGTGGCGGTCTGCTACTACTCGGCCGGACGGCTCGGCCTGCTGGGCCGCCTCGTCGTCGAAGGCGTGGTGGCCACCCCCATCTGGCCGCCCACCGGCGTCGCCGTCGCCGCCCTGCTGCTGTTCGGCGCGCGGATCTGGCCCGGGATCGCCCTCGGCTCCTTCCTCGTCATCGCCTCCCTCACCACCCCTGGGCCCACCACAACGGTCACCGTGGTGAGCAACACCGTCGCGCCGCTCTGCGCCTTCCTGCTGCTCGGACGGGTCGGCTTCCGGCTCGACATGGCGCGGCTGCGGGACGGACTCTCACTGATCTTCCTTGGGGGGTTCAGCGCCATGCTGATCAGCGCGACCGCGGGGGTCGGACTACAGGTGGTGACAGGCTCCCTGGACGGGAGCGAGTTCTGGGCCGTGTGGCTGGCCTGGTGGGCGGGCGACACGATGGGGGTTCTGCTCGTCGCTCCGCTCCTGCTCGTCCTCGCGGGGCAGGCCGGACGGTTCCGGGTACGACGCTGGAAGGAGGCGGCCTTTCTGGGCCTTGCGACCCTGGTTCTCGTCCCCTTGGCCGTGCTCAGCCCGATGGGCCTGCTCTTCCTCGTCTTCCCCTTGCTGGTCTGGGCGGCGCTCCGCTTCCAGCTCGCCGGCAGCGTGCTGTGCGCCCTCTTCGCGTCCGTATTCGCCACCTTCGTGGCGACCTCCGACCAAGGCTCGTTCTTGCGCCTGTCGGACGTCGAGATCATGGTCAAACTCCAGACGTTCAACGGTTCCGCCGCCCTGACCGCCCTGCTCCTCGCCTCCGTCATCACCGAGCAGCGTGCGACCCGCCGCTCGGTGCGCCGCGCCTGCGAGGAACTGGCGGAGGTCCTGGAGCACCTCGCGGCGGGCGAACCCTCGCCGGGTCCCCCCGCCGGGCCCCCGCCCGAGCCCTCCGAAAGCCGGCCAGTCCCACCCGGCGACCCCCGGGATCCATGACCTTCCGCGTCCGCGACGGATCCGCTCAACGGTGGGTGCGGCACTCACCGGTCGGGGCGTCGGTCCGGGGGGAGGGCCAGGAGATTTCCGATGTCGCGTGGGCGGCGGTCTCACAGAAGCGGCGTCGGAACCGGTGCGGGGGGGAGGAACCGGGATCAGAAGCCGTGCTGCGGCGGGCATTCGCGGACTCAGCCCCGGTTGGCCGGACGGGCAGTGAAGACCTTCCTACTGCGCCGGCTGCTCGACCCGCTCACCAGCCTGCTCGCCCGCGTGGCCGCGACCACCGCGCGACCCCTCCACCGCCTCCGCGAAGCCCCCGGCCGGCTCCACTCCCCCGCACCGCCCGCCACCAGCACCCTGGCGAACCAGCCCCGGCTCCGCGCGGACCTCGCCCGCGAGTCCGGCTACACCCCGAGCAGGCCCGCGCCATGACGGCCTGGCCCACGTCCACCGCGACCTCGGCCGCACCGACCTCGCCCGCCAGGCGCTCGACCTCTACGCCACCCTCGCCGCCCCCGGGGCCGAACAGATCCGCGCCTTCCTCACCGGGCTGCCACCCACCGCGAGCGACCCCGGACCGTCCGAGGCGTCCGTCGCCGACCAGCCGTCCTGAACGCCACCGCCGCGGCCGACGAACCGGATGTGACCACGCCTCGGCACAGCCGCTCCCGTACGCACACCCGTCCCGCACGTACGCGCCACGGCCGCCGAAGAGGGCCCCGTCTTCGGGCATGCCAGGGTCGGGGTGCCGGTCGTGCTGCCGGCCCGGGAGGCCGAGGGAGTTAATCGGGTATCCGTGAGGCCGGGCACCCCTATAGGCAGCGGTCCCCCACAACCGTAGGTTCCAGCCACTGGCCGAAGAGGGCATGAAGTCGGCGGCACGAGCCGCCCCTTCACCTTCCCCGTGCCGGTGCCCGCACGGGCGCGGGGGTTGCCCCCGCCCGTGCGGCCGGGCCGGTACCCCCACCCCCGACCCCCCACGCCCCTGCCCTGGCCCCAGGGGGCGACTTGTCATGGTCAGTCCAGTAATGGGCGGACAGGCAGCTCGCGGGACCACGAGAGGAACCATCCCTTGAACGGGTACAGACCGCTTCGCATATCCCTCGTCGCCGTGACCTCGGTGGCCCTGCTGGGCGCCGGCACCGTCACGGCGCTCGGGGCCTCCGCGCCGCAGGCCGGCACCGCCGTTTCGGCACCCGCCACACCGGTCGCGACCGCTGAGCAGCCGGTGGAACGCCTCATCGTCGGCTACAAGCCGCAGGCCGCGGAGGCCACGTCGAACTCCGCCGCCGACAGGGACGCCACCGCCAAGGGACAGAAGACCGGCGAGTCGCTCGACTTCGACCGCCGCCTGGGCACCGGAGCCGCCCTGGTCGACCTCGGCGCGAAGCTCGGAGAGAAGGACGCCGCCGACGTCATCGCCGCCTTCCGCGCCGACCCGGACGTCGCCTACGCCGTCCCGGACAAGCGGATGTACGCCACCGCCGTGACACCCAACGACACCGAGTACAACCGCCAGTGGGACCTCTTCGAGACCACGGCCGGCATGAACGTCCCCGGCGCCTGGGACAAGGCGACCGGCCGGGGCGTCAAGGTGGCCGTCATCGACACCGGGTACGTCGCGCACTCCGACCTGACCGCCAACGTGATCGCCGGGTACGACTTCATCTCCGACGCGTGGATGGCGAACGACGGAGGCGGCCGCGACAGCAACGCCGCCGACACAGGCGACTGGATGAACACGGGCGACTGCGGCACCGACGAGTTCGGGCTCCCCGTACCCCGGCGCGACACCAACAACTCCTGGCACGGCACCCATGTCGCCGGCACCATCGCCGCGACCACCGGCAACGGCAAGGGCATCGCCGGCATCGCGTACAACGCGACCGTCCAGCCGGTCCGTGTGCTCGGCAAGTGCGGCGGCACGACCGCCGACATCATCGACGCGATCATCTGGGCGTCCGGCGGCAGCGTCTCCGGCGTTCCGGCCAACCCCAACCCCGCCGACGTCATCAACATGAGCCTGGGCGGCGACGGTGCGTGCGACGCCGGCACCCAGAGCGCCATCAACGGCGCCGTGAGCCGCGGCACGACGGTGGTCGTGGCAGCGGGCAACGACAATCTGAACGCGGCCGATTTCAACCCGGCCAGCTGCAACAACGTCATCACCGTCGCCGCCTCCGACCGCGCGGGCAACCGCGCCTCGTACTCCAACTACGGCACCGTCGTCGACATCGCCGCCCCCGGCGGCGAGACGGCGGACAGCTCCGCGAACGGCATCTGGTCCACCCTGAACACCGGCACCCGCAGTGTCGGCAGCGAGACCTACGCCGCCTACCAGGGCACCAGCATGGCCGCCCCGCACATCGCAGGCCTCGCCGCGCTGATGAACGAGGCCAACCCGGCCATGACGCCGGCCCAGATCGAAACCGCCATCAAGAACAACGCCCGTGCCCTGCCCGGGACCTGCTCCGGCGGCTGCGGAGCGGGCCTCGCCGACGCCACCGCCACCCTCGGCGGCGGCACCGCGCCGTCCACCGGCACCGTGTTCACCAACTCGGCGAATGTGAACATCCCGGACAACACCGCGGTCACCTCGCCCCTCACCGTGAGCGGGATCAGCGGCAACGCCCCGTCCGCCCTGAAGGTCGGCGTGGACATCAAGCACACCTACCGCGGAGACCTCAAGATCGAGCTCGTCGCCCCGAACGGCGGCTCCGCCGTCCTCAAGAACACCAGCACCAGCGACAGCGCCGACAACGTCATCACCACGTACACGGTCGACGCCTCCGGCGTGGTCGCCAACGGCACCTGGAAGCTCCGCGTCACCGACGCCTACGCGGGTGACACCGGCTACATCGACTCCTGGAGCCTCACCTTCTGATCCGCTCTGATCCACCGCCCGACCTACAGCGGGGCCTGCCGGTCACCCAGACATCCGGCAGGTCCCGCACCGTTGCGTGCAGCACGCCCAGGTTGGGTCTCCCGGGACCAGGAAACCCGTTCGCAGGCCGGTCCAGAGCTACGTCACAGCGCGATCACGGCACGCACCAGTGTGCCCCGCGCGGTGCACACCACGGATCGGTCCACGGCGTACGCGTCGACCAAGGCCAGGCCCCGTCCGAAATCGGCACCATGTCGGCAGCCTCGCGGCCGGGTGAGGGTGAGAGCGTCGGGCCCAGCACGCAGTTCAACGCCATCGCCCCGGGCGCGAGGGTGGAGCGTCGCGCCAGTCGGCCAGGCGGGCGATGTCGGGACGCAGAAGCGGTGGAGGAGGAGCTCTTCGCCCAGGCCACCGCCGTCCAAGCCGACCTTACGCGCGGTCCGCAGCGGTGCGCTCGAGGAGCGGGGTAAGACAGTCGAGGCTGGAGGCGAACACGACGTGGTCGAAGCCCGGCGTTCCGGCCAGCCTTTTTGCGTATCCGTAGGAGCCGGGGCCCGTATAGGCACTGAGAATCTGCGTCAGTACATTCGGCGGCGTCGGCCAACCGGCATGGTCGCCCCCACGGGCATGCCGGTTGGCCGGAGCAGTGCATGGGACATCAAGGGATTGTGCGGCTCGGCTTGTTCACCCATACGGTCCGAGCCTTCATGATCTTTCTCCAGCCAGAGCCGGTGCGGGAAATCCCCGTCACCGAGCGCTGGCTGTACCCGTGTCACCGTGCGTGGCGAGTGGCCCTCCAGGCCCAGCAGGACGGCCTTCGGGGTGCCGTGGCCGTGGCCGGTGGCGCCGAGGGCGCTCCCGTACCACGCCAACGGCATGACGGTCCTCGCGTACGACGACGAGGGCGCCCTCGTGCTCGAGAAGACGTACTACTCGGTCGGCGGCG
>NZ_JBEORS010000010.1:241188-246563 GCF_040302405.1 Streptomyces sp. NPDC126503 | reverse complement strand
TCTCCCTCACCCCGCCGACCGGTTCGGCGCCGTCAGCCCAAACTAGCGCTGTTAGTTTTTGGGCGCCAGGGGTTCCGGGAGTGCCCGGGCGCCCCGCTGCGGCCTTTCCCACACGTCGCCGTGGACGGGCGGACCTCTCCGCCGCTCCTCACGGCCCGGGGGGGGAGAACCGTGAGGAGCGGCAGAGGCCATGCCACCATCCCGACCACCGTCTGCCCGCGCATCCGCCCTTCATGCCGCCTCACCGCGATCGGGCGTCCGCAGGGATGCGATTCGGCGCGCTCCAGGGAGCCGTGGGCGCGGGATCATGCGGAGGACGCGGGGCGCGACGTCGTCGGTCCCCACGGATCCGCCGTGAAGCGGTGGGCCGTACCCCGGTCGGCCCAGGGCGCTCGGCGCGGCACCGCCGTCACCGCGGGGGCCGTCAGCCTCGACGGCCCGCGGCCTTGGACGCCACGGCCGTCACGGTCGCGGGGTCCTCGCCGGTGAGTTCCACAATGCGGTGGGGCGCGATCCCCGCCGCCACGGCCCGGGCGAGGAGGGCGTCGCGGTCGCCGGCGCAGTCGCGGTAGGCCAGGAGCTCCTCCTCCACCCGGGCGTGGACGCCGGGAGCGAGGGCGTGGCGCAGCCGGAGCAGTTCCTCGTCACTCAGCGGGACGGGCAGCTTCTCCGCCCCTTCGGGGATGGCCGCCGTCTCCTCGGGCGGCAGCAGCCGGAGCGCGCCCGAGGCGGCCGTGACTCCCTGTGCGTCCAGCCAGGCCCGTACCGCCGGGGTCTCGAGACACTCCAGGTCCCCCACGACGGCGACCGGCGCACCCGGCGCGGTGGCCGGGCCGTCCACGAGAAACAGGTAGGCGTCGTCAGTCATGTTCTCTCCTCGCCGCACGCGGTGGTTCCTGTGCTGCCCCGCTTACCCCCTCCGGCGCCGGTCACCGCCTTCTTCGTGCGGGAACTCAGTGGAACCGGGTGGTGCAGAGCCGCGCCTCGTAGATCTGGGCGCCCTGGCGGGTGCGGTTGCCGCCCGCCGAGAAGTGGACGGTCGCACCGCCCCGGACCGAGTCCTCGATGTCGGGGTCGGCCGTCCACATGGCCTGGCCGCCGGCGTGCCGTACGTAGGACTTCACGAACGACATCCGGGCGGTGACGGTGGCCTTCCGGGTCGCTTTGTCGACCGAGTGGACGCGGTGGCTGTCGGTGACCAGCAGGGTGCCCGGCCGGGTGTGGTCGGGCTGGATGTCGTGGCCGTTCCCGGCGATGGTGATGTCGCGCCCGTGCTTCCGGCCCGGCCCTCGCCCGGTTTGCCGAACGTCATCAGGGCGATGGTCCCGTACCGCTGGGTCTCCCGGAAGCGGATCTCGAAGGGATGGTCCCAGCCAGGCGCGTTGCCCGTGCTGAAGCTCCACCGCACATGGGCGTCGGTGAACGGGGCGGTCCGGTCGAACAGGAGGATCTGGCCCTTCTTCTGCTCGGTGACGGTCTCCGGACCGACGATGCCGTCCGCCTTCGCCTTCACGTACCGCTGGAGCGCCGTGACGGTCAGCGGTCCGAAGGCGCCGTCCACCTCGAGCCCGGCCTTCGCCTTGTCGTTCAGCGTCCGCTGGAGCGCGGCGCAGGTGGCCGGGCCGAACTGGCCGTCGCCCGCGCCGGCCGCCTGTCCCTTCTCGACGGCCGTACGGGCGGGCACCTGGCCACCGTCCCGGTGGCCCCGGCGGGGCGGGACCTCGGCGGACTCCCCCGCCCTGATGTCGCTGAGCGCCGACGGACGGCGCCTCGCCTTCGGCCGGGCCCCGGCCGACGTTCTCGACCGGCCGACCCGGATCACCGTGTGGGACACCACGCGAAACCGGAGCCTCGTGGACGTGCCCCTCGCGCCCGGGGACACGGCGTTCACCGGTCTCGCGCTCAGCCCGGACGGCACGACCCTGCTGACCACGGCCGACTCGGGCGGCGGGATCACGGTCCGGAACGCAGCCGACGGCACGAAGCCGCGGGTGCTGGACCAGGGGAAGAACGACGGGACGCACGAGGACGACGGAGCCCTGACCGCCGTCTCCCCCGACGGGGGCACGGTCCTGACGGACGCGGGCGCCCTCGTCCGCACCACGGGAGGCGGACACGAGCGCACCGCGCTGGAGAACTGCGCGTGCCTCACCGTCTTCAGCCCCGCCGGTGACCGCGCCACCGTGGTCGACTCGGGGGCCGGCATCACGCTGTGGGACGGGCGGCTGCGCACGCCCGCTCGGGCTGCTGTCCGGCGGCCTGTCCAAGGGCACGCCGGGCGAACCGGAGCAGACCACCGCCGTGGCCTTCTCGCCGGACGGCTCCGTCCTCGCCGCGGCCGGGTCGTACGGCACCGTACGGCTGTGGGACGTGGCCTCCCGGCAGCCGCTGGGCACCGCCTTGCCGGGTGCGGGGGACGCCGTCCTGTCGCTCGCTTTCGGCGCGGACGGCCGTACCCTGCACGCGGCGGGGGCGCGCGTCCCCGTCCAGACGTACGACATCGATCCGGCGCGGGTGGTCGGCGAGGTGTGCCGCCGTGCCGGAGGGGGGCTCTCGCCCGGCGAGTGGCGCACCCATCTGCCGGGCATTCCCTACCGGAAGGTGTGCTGAACGGCGTCCACGACGCGTCCGGCGGCGCTGTGGACTGAACGCGCCGCGTGCGGCGGCCGGTTCGGCAGTACGGCTCGGGCCGGGGCCGCGGCCGGCGTGACCGGCTCCGGTCGGACGGTGGGGCGCGGGGCGGTCGAGCGCGTCGGCAGCGGCTGGGGGCCGGTGAGCAGGCACTCGGCAGGAGGGGGCAGCTCCCCCACCGGCCGCAGCCAGGACTTCCCGCCGGCGTCCGCGCTCCTCACCGGCCTCGCCGCGTGCTCGCGATGTCCTGGGGCGGTCGGCGTGCCCCCTGTGCGACCCCGGTCGCACAGGGACGTACCGGGACTGCGACTCAGGTCGCACGCGAGGGCGACCTGGGGCCGATGTGGCCGGAGACACCCCGCGCCGAGGATGGCCGGGTGACCGAGACCGTCGCGGGGCTGTACCTGTCCCCCCTGGAATGCCTTGTCCTGCTCAGTGCCGTCGTGCTGGTGGTGGCGCGCCGGCTTCCTCCTGCCGTCCGCGGACGCGTCACGGCGGGGGCGGGGGCGGTCGTCCTCCTGGCCACGATCGTGCTGAGTGCGGTGGGGCTCCGTTGGCAGATGCTGCCGGTACTCGCGGGCGCCGCCCTCGCGTCGCTGTTCGCCGTGTCCCGTCCGACCCGGCGTACCGGCCGGCCGGCGTGGCGGGCCCGGTGGTGGCCGGCTCTGCCGGCGACCATGGCCTGCGCCGGCCTGATCGCCATGGGCCTGTTGGCCGCCTGGGCGCTTCCTGTGCCGGTGTTTCCCGAACCGTCGGGCCGCTTCGCGGTCGGCACCCGCGTGGTGCAATGGACCGACCCTCGCCGCCCCGAGAGCTTCACCGCCGATCCGCACGACCGGCGCACAGTCGTGGTCCAGCTCTGGTACCCGGCGCGGGAGAGCCCCGCGGGCGCGCGGCGAGCCCGGTACCTCGGACGCACGGAGCAGGAGGCGCGCACCGTTTCCGACGCCCTCGCCCGCCAGGTCGGCCTGCCCGGCTTCCTGGTCGACGGCGCCCCGCGCGCCCGCACGCATGCGGTCTTCGACGCCCCAGTGGCCGGTGGGGGCGGACGCTTCCCCGTCGTGCTGTTCTCCCCCGGGTCCGGCGGAGTGCGTACCCAGAACACCGCCTGGGCGGAGGACCTGGCCAGCCACGGTTACGTGGTCGCCGCCCTCGACCACCCGTACGACTCCGCCGCCGTCGTCCTCGCCGACGGCCGGACGATTCACACCAGGACCGTCTCCACCGGCGACCGGGACGAGGACGACGAGCTGGCGGCCGCCTGGACGGCTGTGCGGGCCGCCGACCTCGGCTTCGTCCTCACCGAGCTGGGCCGTCTGGGCCGAGGTGGGGACGCCGGCCCGTTGGCCGGGCGCCTGGACACCGGGCGAGCCGCGGTCACCGGCCACTCCATGGGCGGTGCCGCCGCCCTGCAGGCAGCCCGGAACGACCGCCGGTTCGCCGCCGTCGTCGATCTGGACGGCTACCCCCACGGCCCCGCCTCCCCCACCCTCCGCCGGCCGACGCTCGCGCTCACCCAGGCCGTCACCCCCGAGACCGACCCACGCTACGTGCCCCGCCTCACCCAGGCCCTCGAGCGCAACACCGCGCCGAGCTACCGGCTCACCCTCCCCGGCGCCGCCCACCTCACCTTCATGGACGGGCCCCTGTATCTGCCGCCGGTGCCCTCGATCGTCGGCTCCCTGGGCCGCGCCGAGAGCCCCCGCGTCGTCAGCGCGACGACTCGCGCCTTTCTGGACAGCGTGCTGCGGCACCGACCCGGTGACCCTGCCGCCGTTCTGTCGGCCCATGGCGATCTCCACGTCCACCGCCCGGGCGACGACCGCTGACCGGCACGGCCGCGGCAGCCCGGCGGCACGGCGGGCCGGGACATCGTGCATGATCTGTGAGAGGGAAGGGCGGGGTAAGCGGCCTTTCATCACACCGGCCGGGGGGACACGGGATGGAATGGGCGACGTTGGCCGCCACACTGGGGGGCGCTCTGATCGCGATGGCGGGCTCGGTGCTGGCCGACCGCTTGCGCACCCGCCAGGAAGACCGGCGTGGTCTCCAGGAACGCCGTCGGGTCGTCTACACGGAGTTCATCGCCGCGGCGGGCGCGGCCCACACCGAACTGCGCCGCCTCGCGCAGAACGGTGGAGAGGAGAGCGATCTGGAGGACGCGAGCCGCCAAGCGCTGGTGGACGCCCGTATCTTCGAGGTGCGTGAGCGTCTGTTCCTCGACGCCAGCCCCCGGATCGCGCGCGCGGGCCAGACCATGTTCGAAGGCCTTCGCGCCCTCCGGAGGACGGTCGCCGCGGGCGCCGGTGTCTCCACTCCTGCCTTCCACGACGTCTATCACCCCTATCTGGAAGCCGTGTGGTCCTACCGCGCCGCCGTCCGCGAGGAACTGGAGGGCCCGGCGCTGAGCCCGGCCGAGTTCGGCTGGTCCGCCTGGGACGGTCGCGAGCGCTGCCCGCACTGCCGGGAAGCCGGGGCCGCGCCGGCGTCCGCGCACGGCTGACCCTTTCGCGCCACCGGCCCGCGGCGCCTGCCGTCGGGCGGATGCCGGAGGGGCGGGAACGTCCCTGCCGGGCGGTCGCGGTGGGGCGCATCCGGGAAGGACGGGCATCCGGCGGCGTGCCGGCGCCGAGGGTGGTGTTCGGGGAGGGTGCCGGGCAGCCGGTCGTCATCGTGGTGCGCCGAGTGCGGGCCACAGCGCCGTGAGCAGGATGAGCGCGGCGGTGACCAGGAACGCACCGACC